>CAYOIL010000229.1:0-2884 GCA_964403985.1 uncultured Saprospiraceae bacterium | reverse complement strand
TGTAAGTGGCCGTTTCGCCAACGATCAGCGTCCCTTCAGGAGAACTTTCATCTGGAGGTGGTTTCTGTCCCATGTTAACCTCTACTTTCTCGATATTTTTAGGTTCCTCAGTTTCCATTTTTGGTAAAGTAGCATTGTCAATTTCTGACACTATTCCTTCTGGTTCTCCACCTTTAATTAAAGGTGTATTGTCTATTACAATTTCTTTATACTTATTTACTATTCCATGTGGTTCTGCATATTCCATCACCCATCTTGCAGCGTGTATGTCTTCTGGAAATGGTGGAGTATTTTCAGCATGATACTGCTTGTATTGTAAAATTTCACCAATTCTAATTATTAACAAGTACAGATCAAAACCTAAGCCAAAACCTTTAGTATTTCCACAAATTCTTCCTTTATATTTTCCATCAGATTTTACATTAGGATGCCAGACATCGGATTGCATATAAAGTTCAGGTGCTTCAATGGGATAACGAGGAGGAAATGTGATCCTTGCCGTATGTTTAAAACCATATATAGGAGTTTTATCCGAGTTAATCGAAGTAATACTTCTAAATAAAAAGTGTATATGATAAACACATGGAATCTTTAAAGGACTTCTAGTCTCTACTACTTCCCATTCTATCACTTCACTATCAACCTCAAACATTGATAAATGATCTTTGGCTAATCTTTTATAGAAAGGGTTCTTTTTAAAAAATCCACTATTAAAATCGTAGGTAGGTTTTTTATGCATAATGTAAGTTTAAATAAGCAAACAATCTTTTACACTCGACCTGGCACCAATCGCGGAGCAAGATATAATGTATCACCATCCTGGATTTGTAGATCAAATAATGTCTTGGTATCTCCAATGGAAACATTTTTTCTTTTAAAAATTAAGTCATAAACATAAGGCTGACCTTCTGGATCAACCCTAGGTGCAACTTCCGCGCTTAATAACTCATCTTTGATTTCTTTACCAGTAGAGTATATGGGTAATTCCACTTCGATTTCATCGCCACTAGGCATAACTCGAATGATAATTGCAATAACTTCTGAATTCGACATCTTTATTATTTATTGGTTTTTTATTCTAAAATGTTAAATAGGGTTCATCTTTTGTTAATTCAACAAAAAATATGTCCTTTTCTGTTTCTACAGATAATATCTGTAGTGGAGGTATTCCACATGATTTTAAAGTTACTTTCTTATCCACAAAATCATCACTAATACTATCGACATATTTTGTAATTCCCAACACTTCTCCCACTTCTTCTTGATATTTAGCTTGAGCTGTTTCACTAAAATGAGGTTCCGCAATTAATACTTTGTGAGATTTATCCGTGCTCATAGAAGTTACTTCAGTGATTACCTTATAGTTCAAACTTATGGAAATATGCTCAGCTTTTAATTCTTTTTTCAATTTTTTAATTGCACTTTCTACAGTATCTTCACAAGATAAGTCTTTCATTTGAATTATTTCGTCATTTGTCATTTCATAATGACTCTCACATTCAGACTTTAATGGCGGTGAAGCAAAATTAACAATCCAGTTATTCATTCCATCATATGTAAATTGCTGTCCCATCATTGATTTATCTTCATAATTATGAATAATCTTTAAGGCTTCTTGAACTTGCATTGCGGCAATTATAGACGATGAAATAGGAGTTGTAGGAACTCTCCCGGCGGAACTATTTCTTTGTGCAACATCAGCACACCCTAATTTTGTACGAATATTTGCCCAATCCGTATCAGTTAAGGCACATTCATAACAAGAAACTTCATTTTTATAAACATTTAATTGTCCTGACATATTTAATATTGCACCATCTATCCACACTTTACCCGCTTTATAAGCATATCTATTTATAAATAGTCTTGCAATTCTATTGTCTAAACAACCAATTATAACATCCATTCTTTTAAAAATACCCAATCCTACATCTATCATTATATCACCATTAACAGCTTGGACATTAATGTTCGGATTCATTTCTTTTATCCGTTCAGCAGCAATCAAACTTTTATATTTATCTCTCTTGATATCTTTTTCTCTAAATAAAACAGATCGACATAAGTTTGCATATTCTATCGTATCAAAATCTACAATAAAAATATGACCAACATTCATCAGGGCTAAATTCTTCAAAACTTCATTTCCTAATGCTCCAGCACCTACAACCATTACTTTTGCATTTGCAACTTTATCCGCATCCCACCAAGACATTAACCTGAAAGTATCATCCCAGTGTTCGCCTTTTTTACTGATGTTTTGTAAATTCAATTTTTTCTTTGCCATTACTTATTTCTTCTTTATTACAATTTTAGGTTTTTTGGTCGCTTTAATCGCTGGTTTAGCTTTTTCTGTTGTGGGCTTTGAGCCCAAAACGATTTTTGCTTTTGGTTTAATCGCTATTTTTTTCTTTGCAGTTTTTTTAAGCTGCACTTTGGGCTTTGCTGTCGGCTTTGCTGTATCGGTAGCTTGCGAATCAATTATTTGTTCTACTCCTTCATCAGCCTCATTTTCAGGCACCTTTGAGGTTGAAGAACTTTCTGTATTTCCTCCAGCCAAAAGTTTACGAATCGCTTCATCTTCTTCATCTAAGTTTTCCTCAATTACAGGCTCTTTTGGAGAAGATAGCTTTTCTTTTGGGGCCTGACCCCCACTCTCTTCATTTGATGAAGCTCCAATACCCAAAATTTCTAAAGCCTCCTTTCGAGCTGCTTCATCAGCACCTGAAGAAGACATTATTATATTTTCCTTTAAGTCTCTTTTCACTTTCTTCTTTAAACTCATCTTCTTCCTTGTGCCATCGCTTGATTTATACTCAACAACACCATAAGTTTCTATCAACTTATCTACAAAATCAAGTCCTAGCTCATATTGTTCATGTTG
>CAYOIL010000228.1:5582-6654 GCA_964403985.1 uncultured Saprospiraceae bacterium | reverse complement strand
TGAGTTATTCAAATGCATTATTATATCTTAACACCTGTCCTAATTGTGGGAAGGCCACAAATCATTCTAATTTTGAAGAATAGTTTTCAAATAACTCATCATATCAAAACTTGTAACTAAGCCAACAATTTCACCATTATCTAAAACCGGAATTGCGTTAATTCTTTTTGTGAGAAACACTTCAAGAACTTTACTAATTGACGTTTTTGCATCCACTGTTATAACTTCAGTAGTCATTATTTCGTCTATGGACCCAAGATTAATTCGTTTCTCCTTAATGAATTGATCAAAACTGTGCATAACTGGTTTTCTAGTAAGAAATAGAACATCCCCCTGAGATATTATTCCAACAACCTTATTCATAACCACAATAGGAATATGATGTATATCAAAAGATTCAAAAAGTTCTTCAGCTCGTGCAATTTTATCCTTTGGATGTAAAGTAATAAGTTTAGCACTCATAATTTCTGTCACATATTGTTTCATATTCAAATTATTGTTTTATACTTTAAAATTACTATCTAAAATTTCGCTTACATTGATTTAAGTCATACTTACAACTGAGATTTATTATTCGTTAATGAGATTTTTTTTGATATGATTCCAATTATTAATCTTTGATATTTTCTCATATTAAGAACGATGTTATCCCGCTAAAAAGTTGAATCGATAATATCTAAGGGTTTATAAAAAAAGAACAATAAGCAGGGTGGAAGACAAATTCATTTTCGTACAAACAAGCTATTGGCTGAAATATTAATTGAGAGAGATTAAAGCAGATTTTTTTATTAGAAAGTTTTATAAAAAAAGTAAGTACATTAATTTAATGACACATAACTGGATTCTTTATTGCTTCAAAAAAACTAAGTTCCATAGGCATATCAATCACTATTCCTCTGTAGATCATAAATATCCCAAAAGAAAATGTTACTACTGGTAAAGCCTTATTGAAATATTGTTTAATGCTAAATGGTAATAAATGGAAGCCTTTAACAAAACCTGCCATCGCTGGGACTGTTCCTAGTCCAAAAAACAGCATAAAAAGACTACTTTGAAAAACACTATTACTAAT
>CAYOIL010000228.1:0-5572 GCA_964403985.1 uncultured Saprospiraceae bacterium | reverse complement strand
GATAAACTAATCCACAAGGCAACAAACCATTAATCATTCCTATTGTAAAAGCAGATTTTGTTTGTGCTCTATTGGTGTACTTTAACAATAATTTCCCTACAATAAAGCTTATTTTATTCCCTACATTGGATTTTTGCAAAAGCGTGTCAATATTCAAGGATAATAACACAAGACCTATTAAAAGTACACCACCTGAAATGGATATTATTTTTTGAATATTCGTGAGAAAAAGAAATTCACTTATTAAGCCAAAAAGAAGACCTAATAACATATAGGTTATTATTTTACCTATCTGATATAAAAAAATACTATTGTTACTTGTGGAAGGGCTAGCTTCAGTTTTACATGCAATTAACGCAAGTGGACCACACATACCTATACAGTGTAAACTTCCAAAAAAACCAAGACTTAGCGCAATTCCTATCATTATATAAATAGATCTTCTACTTTGTAATATTTATTACCATTGTTCTCCCAATCTACTTTTATCTTCCATACTCCTGGCGCAAATGAAGATTTTTTAAATTGCATTTCAGCTTCCTCTATTTTAAAAACTTTATCAAGAGAAGCATCAGAAGGTCTATAAAAATGGATATCACCTTTCAAATTGTTTTCTTCTTTAAAAGAAAGTACAATGGAATTCTCTTGTGAATTAGAAGTAATTTCTAGGTTAGAAAGGGTCTGTTCTTCATTTAATTTATCGAGGCGTTGCTGATACGTTAAATCTAAAGCGTAATAATCATCTAAGACCAGGCTTCTATCAACTGTTCTAGATGCGATAAGAACGAAAACTACGGTTGCAACGAAACAGGTATAAAATAAAAATATACCATGTCCCCAGTGAAATTTATTTTTCATATTATTATTTTGTTGGTCCAAAAAATGAAGTTTTTGTCTGATCAATTAATTCTCCATTTGAATAGATTTCTATTTTTAATTTAGTTTCTTTTTTCTCAATTTGGGCTTTAGGAATTTTTATAAAAACAACTCCTTCTGATACTTCGTTTGCTTTTGCTAAAGGTGTTTCTCCTACTAACTGAAAGATAATTTCAGGCGAATCTTTAACGACAAATTCAAGTGGTAAATCTTCTCTTGTCTTATTTATTAATTGGTAATTATAAAGATTACTGATATAATCATCTTCTTGCTCTTGGTACAATAAACCAGGTGTTCTTAGGAATAAACATTCTACCTTGGATCTATTGATAAGCATGAAAGATTCTAATCCCATAAGTGCGACCAAAACCAATAAGTAGCTTATTGCACGTTTAGTGAAAAACCTTTTTTCTCCTTTTAATATTCCATTATAACTGTCAATACGTATCAAGCCTTTTGGCTTTTTAATTTTAGTCATCACTTCATCACATGCGTCCATACAAGCTGTACAATTAACGCATTCAAGTTGGGTACCATTACGTATATCAATACCAGTAGGACATACTTTTACACATAGATCACAATCTACACAATCTCCTTTTTTCTCCTCTTCTACTATAGGAAACATTTCTTTTAGTTTGTCCGTAGGGCAAACTTCTTTCCCAGTTTTACAAGAAGTGCAGCCAGAATCGCATGCTGATCGCACTTTTTCTTTTTTTCTACTTAATTTACCTCTAGGTTCACCTCTTACGAAGTCATAAGAAACAGCAAGAGAATCTTTATCTAATAATACACTTTGTAATCTTCCATAAGGGCAAATTGTAGTACATACTTGTTCTCGCATTATAGAAAACACTCCGTAAAATACAATGGTAAATACGATCATACTTATAAATCCTGACCAATGTTGTTCAACAGGGTCCACTAAAAGCTCCCATACCCTATCAACACCAATTATATAAGACAAAAAAGTGTGAGCGATTATAATAGAGATTCCAATGAATAATAAATGTTTAGCTCCTTTCCTTAGGAATTTATCCCTGTCCCACGCTCGCTTATTTAGCCTCTTTTGAGCATTTGCATCCCCTTCCAACCAATATTCGATTCTACGAAATACCATTTCCATAAAAATAGTTTGGGGGCACACCCATCCACAAAAAACTCTACCAAAAACTACTGTGAAGAGAGCAATTCCTATTACTGCCATCAACATTCCTATAACGAAAATATGAAAGTCCTGTGTGGTGAAAGGGAAGCCAAATAGTATAAACTTCGCCTCCACTATATTAAGTAGAAAAAATGGCTCACCTTTCCATTTCACAACAGGCAAAAAGAAAAGAACAAATAGCAAAACATAAGAAACTATCTTCCTTTGGTTATAATAAAAGCCTTTGGGCATTTTAGGATATAACCATATTCTTCTTCCCGCTTTATCGACAGTGGCTATCTTATCTCTGTAAGATTCGTCATTTGGTTTATTTTGATCAAATTCAGCTAATGCCATTACTTTTGATTTTTACTACTCATTGCCAATCCTTCGCTTTCATTTGAATCTATTGCTCCTATGACTTCCGTAGTTTCTCCGATATACTTTTCTCCTTGCTTTTCTTTACCATTCGGAGGATTCGTCCCTTGTAACGTCTCAATAAATGAAGTGACTTTTTGAATAGAAGAAGGACTGAGTTGTGCTTTCCAAGCAACCATACCTTTTTCTGGTACTCCATATTTTATCGTTTTGAAAATATCAGATGTACTTCCCCCATGTATCCAATATTCATCAGTTAAGTTAGGTCCTATACCTCCTTCTCCACTCACTCCATGGCAAGCCGCACAATTAGTAATGAACGTTTTTCTTCCTGCTGCAAGACTCACTTCATCTTCTAGAGAAACTATATTATATTCATCAACTGAATTTGCTTGTTTAGATGCATATAGTCGCTATGCTTCTTTTGCTTGTTGCATTTCAATTTCATAAATTTCTGTTTGAGTTTTAGCATCATCTGAATATTGAAACATATAAAAATATACAGCACCCCATACTATTGTAGCAAAAAACAAGTAAACCCACCATGGCGGAAGTTTATTATCAAGCTCATGTATTCCATCAAAGTCATGATGTAGCATAATGTCTGATTCTTTCTCCATAGGGATTAAACTCCAAGCCTTATTATATAACTTTTTCCACAATGGAGTAGAATCAACTGGAGCAGTATCTTGTATTCCAGCTTCTTCGAACACTATTTGTTTTTGATGGAGAATCAAGCCCCACAAAAAGTTAAACATTGTCGCTAAAACGCCCAGAATAACAATTCCTGCAAGGACAAAAAACATATGTTGATAAATCCAGTTAAAAACCACATCGCCAACAGTTTGCGTTTTTGCAGACAATGTTCCTATGCTAAAACATAAGAATAGAATGGTAAGATTTCGTTTGTTCTTCTTCATAATTAATGAAATTATAAAACTTGATCCTCAGCACTTAGAGGAAGGTTTGATAAATGAGATAAAGTTTCTTTGTCCTTCCTTAATATCAAGTAGGTTGACATGGAAAAAATAAATACAAAAGTTAACAAGGCAAATAATGCCATCCAGTTAATATTCCCTACTTGTTCTAAAATATATTTGTACATAACTATCTATTTATTACTTACAATTTTTTTCAATTTAATATCAGTTCCCAATCTCTGCAAATAGGCGATTAAGGCAACTATTTCTTTATTTTCTAGTTCTTCTTGCTCTATTCCTTGGGCCCGAAGTTCTTCTGTTATTTCCATAGCTTGCTTCTTTAAATCTGCTACTGCTTTGTCAGCGTAATTAGTCGGATAAGGAGTCCCTAAACTTTGTAATACTCTTATCTTAGATGCTGTGTAATCCGTATTCAAATCCTCTTCTAGTAACCAAGGATATGGTGGCATAATTGATCCAGGTGATAGAATCGAAGGTTTTTCCATGTGATTATAATGCCACGAATGGGGATATTTTTGACCAATTCTATGTAGATCTGGTCCTGTTCTTTTACTTCCCCATAAGAAAGGTCTATCGTAGATAAATTCACCAGACTTACTGAATTCACCATAACGTTCAGTCTCTGATCGGAATGGTCTGATCATTTGAGAGTGACAACTAACACAGCCTTCACTTATATATAAGTCTCTTCCTTCTAGTTCGAGTGGCGTATATGGTTGAACAGTTGCAATTTTTGGTACATTTTTATCGACTAATAGCATAGGAAATATCTCTACTAATCCACCAATTAAAACAACAATTGTACTTCCTACAAGTAATTGAATAGGTCTTCTTTCAATCCATTTGTGCCAGTGTTCTCCTTTTACTCTTGTATGTTTAACACGAGCAGGAGCTGATGCTTGTGCTTCTTCGATAAGTGTTCCTTGCTGAGCAGTTTTCCATAAATTGTAGATCATTAGAAATACAGCAGCTACATATATTGTTCCACCTAAACCCCTTAAAGCATACATCGGTATAATCTGGGTTACTGTTTCTAAGAAGTTCCCATAGGCTAATAATCCATCTTCAGTGAATTTCTTCCACATCATTGATTGTGTCCAGCCTGCCCAGTAAAGAGGTATAGTGTAGAATAATGTACCAAGCGTTCCTAACCAAAAGTGTGTATTTGCTAGTTTTACTGAATATAATTTCGTTCCATATATTCTTGGCCATAACCAGTATAAGATACCAAAAGTTAACATCCCATTCCAGCCCAAAGTACCAACGTGCACGTGTCCTACTGTCCAGTCTGTATAATGACTAATTGCATTTATCGATTTTATACTTAGCAATGGACCTTCAAGTGTAGCCATTCCATAAGCTGTAATTGCTACAACCATAAATTTAAGAATAGGATCTTGTCTTACTTTATCCCATGCTCCTCTTAAAGTCAATAAACCGTTTAACATTCCACCCCATGATGGAGCTATTAACATCAAACTAAAGACAGAACCTAATGTTTGGGCCCACCCAGGTAATGAAGTGTACAATAAATGGTGAGGTCCAGCCCATATATAGATAAAAATTAATGCCCAGAAATGTATTATTGATAACTTATAGGAATATACAGGTCTGTTTGCCGCTTTTGGCAAAAAGTAGTACATCAGTCCTAAATATGGCGTTGTTAAGAAAAAGGCTACGGCATTATGACCATACCACCATTGAACTAAGGCATCTTGAACCCCTGCAAATACTGGAATACTTTTCCATAAACTAACAGGAATTTCTAAGTTATTAAAGACATGTAAAACAGTTACAGTCACCCATGTGGCAATATAAAACCATATCGCTACATATAAGTGATTTTCTCTTCTCTTAAGAATCGTTCCAAACATATTAATACCGAAAGCAATCCATACCAATGCAATTGCAATATCGATTGGCCATTCAAGTTCTGCATATTCATGCGAACTAGTAATTCCTAATGGTAAAGTTATGGCTGCAGCCAAAATTATCGATTGCCAACCCCAGAAGTGAAATTTTGAAAGTAACTTACTGTACATAGGCGCTTTCAGTAACCTTTGTAAAGAATAAAATACACCCATGAAAATTCCATTTCCTACAAAGGCAAATATGACCGCATTGGTATGCAAAGGTCGTACCCTGCCAAAGGACAAAATCGGAATCCCATCCCAAAGGAAGAGTTCCGGTAATACCATTTCAAAAGCTGCGATAAGCCCAACGAGCATAC
>CAYOIL010000227.1:0-6679 GCA_964403985.1 uncultured Saprospiraceae bacterium | reverse complement strand
CTATGATCTGGTAATTCGACTTATTCTGATCATTCTCCTTGCCCATTTCTCTATTGTCCTTGAGAACCATTTTTAGCTCACTTTCCAAGGTTTTGAGCTCATTTTTGAAAAGTTGGTTTTGACTTTCTGTTTCGTCCAAGAGTTTATCAATAGGTTTGTCAAGTTCTACCCTAGCGATAGAGTTCTTCAAGTATTTGTATTGTTCCTAGAGGCCGGATAATTGGTTATTCAGATGTTTTTCTTTTTCTTTGATTTTGTCGAGGTTGGATTCTTTGAATTTTTGGACCAGCAAATTTTGCTCAGTAAGCAATTCCTGCATTTTGTGGTTGGAAATTGACTCCCTAAGTAGATGTTAGGCACCATTTTCACCAAATCAGTTGTAAAAATGTGGTCAAAATTGCCGAAAATCAAAGACTCCATTTCAGCAAAATATCCGAATATAAGAACAAAATCTTACTCGGTGCTAGAGCTACGCTTGGTTTTACCACTGAAAGGTCTACTGTAGGTCTCAGCCTTTGTGATTCTCTGCTCAATTTTCTAAAATTGGTGAATTTGGGAAAGCACCATTTCCATTTTAATTTTTCTATCCTATTGATCCCTTTGGTCTCTAAAAAGTCAATATTTTGGAATTTTCTTATCTGGGAGTCTTACCTGGTGGAAGGTTCTTGCTCATTTTCTATTTCTAGGCTAGAATCCAAAGCCATATTTCTCTTGTTGCTCATCTTTAAAGTTTAATTTTTACATTGATGAGAAATGTTTAACTTAAAATCTACATTCAAAGGCATTAAAAATAAATTTAACAAAAATAGAAGTAAAAAAATGGCAAGCTTAGTCCACATCACCTTCATCGATAAGAAAACAGAAGAAGTCATCTTCCAATATTAGGTGGACAAGGAAAACGAAATAGAAGATTTAGAGGGCATAACAACGGCTAAAGAAGCTAAAGAAAAGGAAAGTTTCATCAACGCGCCGCGTTTTTTCACTTTGGGAGATACCGACGCTGAATTCGTAAAATGTGACTATGTGATCGAAGGCGAAACCTTCTCCAATGGACAAGAACATTTATACCTCGAAACCCAAGGATGCTATGCTGTGCCTCAAGAAAACGGAAGCATAAAAATCACTTCCTCTACGCAAGGACCTACCGTCGTTCAGAAAACGGTGGCGAGGGTTTTGGGCGTACCAATGCACAAGATCGAAATCGATGTAATAAGGCTTGGAGGAGGATTCGGAGGGAAAGAAGATCAAGCAACTCCATGGGCTGTGATGGCCGCCGTTGCTGTCCAAGACTTGAACAAACCTGTAAAATATATACTCAATCGACACGACGATCTACGGATGACTGGAAAACGTCACCCCTACTCTTCGTTTTTTAAGATTGGGTTAAATAAAGACTTAAAAATCGCAGCTTTTGAAGCCGAGTTCTTACAGAATTCAGGTGCTGCTGCCGACTTATCTCCTGCCATTGCTGAACGTACATTGTTTCATGCAACCAATAGTTATTTCGTGCCGCATGTAAGTACATCTGTTTACAGTTGCAAAACGAATTTACCACCTAATACGGCCTTCAGAGGTTTCGGAGGACCTCAAGGAATGTTTGTAATAGAGTCCGCTATTGCTAAGGCTGCACAGGAAATGGGTGTTGATCGAAGAGCCATTCAAGAAGCGAATTTACTCGCTGAAAATGACGAATTTCCATATGGCCAAATTGCCACAAATGTGGAAGCCAAGAATACATGGTTTAGCGCTAAAGATGCCTTTGAGTACGAGAAAATAGAGATAGAAGTCCGTGATTTTAATGCCTCAAATTCGCTCTTTAAAAAAGGTATATCATTGATGCCCGTGACTTTTGGGATTTCCTTTACGAACACTATGATGAATCACGCGCGTGCATTGATTCATATCTACCAAGATGGAAGTGTGGGTGTTAGCACAGGAGCTGTAGAAATGGGTCAAAGCGTGAATACAAAGATGTTACAAGTGGCACATAGTTGTCTTGGGATTTCTCCCCAAAAGGTCAAATTAGAAACAACGAATACAACAAGAGTTGCTAATACTTCGCCTTCGGCTGCTAGTTCTACTGCCGATCTCAATGGGAAAGCCGTTGACATGGCATGTTCTGCATTAATGGGAAGATTGAAGGAAGTAGCTTATAATATGTTACAAGCGGAAATTGATAAAATTGAAGTAAAAGAGGATTACGTATATGTAAGTGGAGAGAAATCTGAAGTCACCTGGGAAGCACTTGTTGCCCAAGCGATGGCAGAGCGAGTTTCTTTATCGGAAAATGCACACTATGCAACTCCGGTGATACATTTTGACAAGAAGAAAGAAAAAGGGCATCCTTTTGCTTACCACGTTTATGGCACGGCAATTACCTGTGTGACAGTTGACTGCATACGTGGGATTTACGATATAGATTATGTAAAAATCGTTCATGATTTTGGGAAGAGTATGAACATAGGAATTGATATAGGCCAAGTCGAAGGGGCTCTTGCTCAAGGAATAGGTTGGATGACGATGGAAGAAATTAGCTACAATAAAGACGGACGACTTTTGTCGAATGCCTTATCAACTTACAAGGTTCCAGACATCTTCTCAGCTCCGAAAACCATAGAAACCATTCCTGTAGAAACCGAAGGAAACGAGATGGCAATTCGCAAATCCAAAGCTGTAGGAGAACCGCCTTTGATGTATGGAATCGGTGCATATTTCGCGATCCAACAAGCAGTAAAAGCCTTTAATCCAAGCTACGAATTGAAATTTGACTCGCCATTTACTCCTGAGAAAGTATTGAATGGATTGTACGAAAAAGGATCACTGTGACCAAGGCTCGTAAACTACAATATACGAGCTCCAACATCCTACGTGGGGCTGTCATCTACAGCTGTGGTGATCTCATCGCTTCATTGCTTTTGGGTGAATTCTCGATATATCGATTGTTGGGAATGATCATTTTAGGAGCAACGGTTTACGCTTTTGAAATACCGAACTATTTTGCATGGATCGAGCGAAAGACTGCATCTATCAAAGGTTTAAAGAAAACACTAGCAAAGACAGGGTTAGCGATTTTGTATTTTAATCCCTTATGGATTGCGCGTCATTTGTTATTTATAAAAATATTTTCGGGCACCTTCGATCAGGTGAGTTGGAATCTATTAACAATAGCAGGTTTATCGTTTTTAGTTAATATTCCTATTTCTTTTATAGCAAACTACTTGATTCAGAACAAGATAAACTTAGATTGGCGATTTTTAGCAAGTGCAATTTTCTCAGCATTGATGGTTATTTATTACGCATCAAGTGAAGTATTATTTAATTAGGATTATGAATTTTTGGCAACAAGTTCTTAGTAAAATAAAGGAAGATCAGCAGGTTTATTTATTGACCGTGATAGAGAATATTGGCAGTTCGCCCGGCCGAAAAGGATTCAAGATGTTGATTGCGAATGATGGGTTTATATGTGGTTCTATAGGAGGAGGAGTTATGGAATTTTCTTTGGTTGAAGAAGCAAGGGCATTGCTTGAAAAAGGAGACATGCACATCTTTTTGAAACGTCAAATCCATAGAGGCCATAAAGAATATGGGTCAGGAATGATCTGCTCAGGTGAACAAACGGTTGTATTTCATCCATTGAATGTAAAGGATGTGGAGATGGTAAAAAAGCTCATTGACTGTGAAGAGAATAATAGAAAAGGGATTTTAGAGATAGGATCTGAATTCATACGATTTTTAGCAGATGAACAGATCAATGGATTCGATTGTGAGATTACATCAGAAATGGAGTGGAAATTTAGAGAGCCCGTGGGTGTGGTGAATACACTCTATATAATAGGAGGTGGACATGTGAGTGTAGCTGTTTCGGACCTATTCGTAAACTTGGGTTTTCAAGTAGAGGTATTCGATGATCGTGAGAATTTGAATACATTGGAGGAGAATAACAGTGCACATAAGAAACAGGTTATTCACTTCCATAAGATTCAAGACTATGTCAGGGTTGGAAATCAATCATATGTGACAATAATGACGAATCGATACATTGACGATAAATTGGTATTGGGTAAATTGATACAGAGTGATTTTGCATACATTGGCGTATTGGGAAGTAAGGCAAAGTTGAAAGCAATGTGGGAGGTTTTACAAAGAGAAGGTGTTTCAAAAGAAGAGCTCGATAAGGTTCACGGACCAATAGGAATTTCCATCAAAAGCCAAACACCTCAAGAAATTGCAGTGAGTATTGCTGCGGAGGTTATTCAGATTAAAAACAAAAATCAGTAGATAATTGGAGGATCATTTATTTTGATTCTAGCTTTAAAAAATCTACTTTTCAGAAAGATAAACAACCAAGAAAACGCAAATCATAAAAACATAAAAAATGACAGAAGAGGATAAGAAACTTATGAGACGAGCGATAGAGCTTGCAGAGAATGGAATGGATTCGAATACAGGAGGCCCTTTTGGAGCTGTAGTTGTGAAGAATGGAGAAATAATTGCAGAAGGATGTAATCGTGTAACTTCGACGAACGATCCTACAGCGCACGCAGAAGTGGATGCGATACGAAAAGCTTGTACAAAGCTTAATTCGTTCCAATTGGAAGACTGCGTCATTTATACATCTTGCGAGCCATGTCCTATGTGTTTAGGTGCTATTTATTGGGCTCGACCGAAAAAAGTATTTTATGGATGTACGCGAGAAGATGCTGCAGACATAGAGTTTGACGATCAATTGATCTATGATGAAATAGCTGTTGGAATCGATAATAGACAGATCCCTTTTGCTAACGTATTACGTGAAGAAGCTCTAAAAGTATTCCAAAAATGGGATGCGAAATCGGATAGGACAGAATACTAAACACCAATCAACATTAACTTCAATAACATCATTAAGATATGGAATTAGCAGACTTAAAAGCAATCGTTCAAGGAATCCCCAAAGCAGAACTTCACCTTCACATAGAAGGAAGTTTTGAACCTGAATTAATGTTTGAAATAGCAAAAAGAAACAATATTTCGCTAGCCTATGATTCCATAGAGTCTTTGAAAAAAGCATATAAATTCAATAATCTGCAGGAGTTCTTGGACATCTATTACACAGGCGCACAAGTATTGATTCACGAACAAGATTTCTTTGATCTTACTTGGGCTTACCTCACAAAAGTACACAGTCAGAACGTTGTTCACGTAGAAGTTTTTTTTGATCCACAAACGCACACAGATCGCGGAATAGCATTTGATGTCGTGATTAAAGGAATCAGACGCGCATTGGAAAAAGCACATGAGGAATTCAATATGACTTACAAGTTAATCATGTCATACTTGAGGCATTTATCGGAAGAAGAAGCCTTTAAGACCTTAGAACAATCGATGCCATATAAGGAATGGATAGATGGAATAGGACTAGATTCTTCGGAGCTAGGCAATCCACCGAGTAAGTTTGAAAGAGTATTCGAAGCGTCTGCTAGGCATGGATTCAAGTTGGTAGCACACGCGGGAGAAGAAGGACCTGCTGAATATATATGGGAGGCCTTGGATCTATTGAAAGTAGTACGGATTGACCATGGAAATCGATGTTTGACCGACGCTGCCCTAGTTGATCGCTTAGTAAAAGAACAGATGCCCTTAACGCTTTGTCCATTGAGCAATGTAGAACTAAAAGTGATACAAAAAATGGAAGAACATCCGGTGGCAAAGATGCTTGAGAAAGGCATATTAGCAACAATCCATTCGGATGATCCAGCGTATTTTGAAGGATATATGAATGAGAATTATTATGAGACAGCAAAAGCATTAAATCTTACGAGTGAACAACTGGAGCAATTAGCAGTAAATGCTTTTAAAGCGAGTTGGTTAAGTACGGACGAAAAAGCGAGTAGGATAAGTGAAGTGAAAGCATATTTTTCGAGTTTGTAATGTGTATTTTTTTGGCTTAAGCCCAAAGGAAAAAGGGAAGGCTTAAATTTTAACTCACCCCAAACCCTTCTCTTAAAAAAGAGGGGCTTCACATCAGACATCTGATTAAATCCAAACTTAAAATCTATCATACTTCTCCTTTAGGAGAAGGACAGGAGGATGAGGCAAATCTTAACCCACTCCCATAGCATATTTTATAAAAATATCTTATTTTCGTTAAAACATCATTCATGAAAACTTCAACATTTCTTGCTCGAAAATTAAGAAGAAATCAAACTAAGTTTGAAGCAAAATTATGGAGAGCACTAAGAAACAGAAAGTTTCATAATTTAAAATTTTCAAGACAAAAACCAATCTATGCTAATAAATTCCAAGGAGAATCAAGGCTATTTATTATAGATTTTTATTGTCATAAATACAAATTAGCCATAGAGATTGATGGAGAATATCACAATGACATAAGAGAAAGCGATCAAGCTAGAGACGAAATTTTAAAAATTTATGGACATACTGTAATTAGGTTTTCTAACCAAGATGTAGAGAATAATTTAGATAGTGTATTGAAAAGGATTTATAATGTAATTCAAGAATTAGAAAATAAACAAATCTAATCATACTCAAAATCTATCATCCTTCTCCATTATGAGAAGGACAGATTGATGAGGCAAAAAGGAGGATGAAGTAAAATCCACCAATATCTAAATCTATTTTTTTGACTGTGTCGTCCTAAAATAAGTTTACGTGTTATTAATTAATTTCTTGTTCTAAT
>CAYOIL010000226.1:4200-6731 GCA_964403985.1 uncultured Saprospiraceae bacterium | reverse complement strand
GTTCATGACTATTCCGATTTAGTAGAAATTTATTCAGAAAGATTAAAATGTTACTTCTCTGATAAAGTAGAAATAAAAACAGGCATGGTTACAAAACCAAATACTACTTGGCAAGAAGAATTATCGTCTAACTTGAGTAATGATATAACTGCGGATGGGAAAACATTAAATGAAAATGTCGATGCAGTTATTTTCCACGATTATTATACAAAATCTTCTTGCTTAGAAGAAACCGACATTTTATCAAGATTTGATTGTGCAAAAGATGAATTAACTAATCACATAGAAATTGACTTAAATGCAAATTTAGATCAACTTCAAGATGATTTTCCTTCCCAAAAAATATGGATCACAGAATGGAATATTGTAGGTGGAACCGATGGTAAAAATAATAGCTACATAAACACGATTTTACATGCTACATGGATTCAAGAATATGTGTTAGGCATTTTGTCTTATAACGCATCACATGCCGATGCAGTTGAATTAATGACACATCATAGGATCGGTGATCACAACCTTTGGTCTGTGGTGCAAACCAAGGAAGGAGATAATTCAGAAGCTAATTTTAGATCAGGTGGATATGCCATGCAGTTTTTAAACAAGTTGTATGCTCATAAAAACATTCATATGTTAGGGGATATATTAGAAAACGATTCTGATATCTTCGATACTAAAGAAGCGAAAGTAGTATCCTTTGTCCAGTTTAGAGATGAAAATAATACAACTGATAAGATTATTTTGTATTTCTCAAACAAAACAGCTTCTAATATTACTTATGACTTTCCTTCAAGTATTGATAGCATTTTAGTACAAGAAGCTACTATTTCTATTCTGCAAGGAGATCACTTATTTACATACGGTTCTAGAAATACAACAGCTGGTAAAAATCGATTTGATGAAACTTCTAATATTACACATAATAATGAAGCTTTAAACACTTTGGGTTATGGGGATATAGATGATGAGTTTAACTCTTCAATTGATAGTACAATTAATATCAATTCATCGCATAACATCCCTAGTAATTCAATGGGTGTAATAGAAATCATTCTCGATAAAATTCCTATTAATACACATGAAACTGAATCAAACGACATTACAATTAATGTTTTTCCGAATCCCACTTCTGAATCATTCAAATTATCAATAAACTCGAAGACCTTCGAAGAATATGAATTACAATTGTTATCAGGTACTGGCGATGAATTAAATACACAAGAAATAAAAGTACAATCAGGTAACAATGAATTCCAATTCGATAGTTCTCAGTTACCAACAGGGCTATATTATGTTATCTTAAAAAATAAAAGGAATACTGTTATAAAGAAGGTGATACTTCTCTAAAATCAAATTCATAATAATTGATAAAAACAAGGGTTATGATTTAATTTCAATAGTGAAATGATTCAAATTAAATCTTTATTAAACCACTAATTGTAAAAGATTAAATGCTTTCTTAAAAGACTTTTTTAAGTCTAAAAAAATTGCAATAATTATCAAGAAAACAATCCGTATTATAAGCTTACAAAATGGTGTTACAGTCATTTGTTAAAAAAATGTACAATTTCTTACAAAACTGTTAAAGTATATAAAAACCATGTGTTTTCAGATTTTAAGCTCAGTCTAAAGAGTAGTTAAATCAAAATACGCAAGCAATGAAATTTTATGCAATACTTGTTATTACTATATTTTTTTATGTTAATCTTTATTCGCAATGTTTTTATGAAGTAAACAATAATGGTTTTGAATATGAAATAAATATTGACATCCAAATCAATGACATTATTTATACTCAAGCAGGTTCGACATGTAATGCAAACATTGAAATTGGTTACGATGTAGATATAAATGTGATTTCAGCACCTTCATGGTGGAATCAAGAATTATGGGTCTTACAAGGAAACTTAGATTGTATAGGTGGAAGTGGTAGTTCCTTTTTCGATTTACCAAATGAAGGTGGAAGTGGAACTGTAGTTTCTGAAACATTTTCTTTTAACAATACAGATTGTAATGACGTTACAATAGATTGTCCAATAACAATATCGATTCAAGGTCCAGAATTAAATTCAACTGGAAATTGTGGTTCTCTTGAAAATCTTATTGTGCCTGTTGTATTAAATGATTTTCATTATGAATCAAAAAATGATCATACCGAATTAAATTGGAGTACATCTTCTGAAGTGAATTTCAGTCACTTTAATCTTGAGATAAGTAATGATGGACGAACTTGGGAAAGTGAAACAATGATCAAAGGAGTCAATGAGAATGGGTCGTTATATAGTTACTCTATTTTCAACGAAAACTCAAGTTTTTATGCACGTCTTAGCATGGTTGATATAGATGGATCGACACATACTTCTAATATATTATATATAGAAAATAAATTAGTTGAGAATGAATTCTCTATTACACCAAATCCAAGTGATGGATTGATAAGAATATCTACAACAGAAAATATAGGTTTAGTAATGATTTACGACCAATACGGTAAAATGGTCTTTCAAAAGAAAGGGGCTTCAGAATATATG
>CAYOIL010000226.1:0-4190 GCA_964403985.1 uncultured Saprospiraceae bacterium | reverse complement strand
ATCTTGTAATAGTTATTTTTCTAATACATATAAATTTATTGTAGAAAAAGACAAGAAACCTTCAGAAGGTATGAATAATTGGCATAGACATGTATCTAGTTTTGGTTTGGGAAATTATTTAGGATATGATTTACCTGCAGGTCAGTACTATCTAAAGCTAATTTCTTCAAGTAATACAGTTACATTAAAAAAGTTTGTTTTAATGTAAAAAAATAAGGCTTGCAGGTTTGCAAGCCTTATTTTTTTATAACATTAGGGTTTAACTAATTAACATCTATTTTCCTAATTCTTTTTGAACAAGGTAATAAAATGCAACTCTGCTTTTCATTTTAACTCCTGACATTTGACCTGCAACCTTTTTAATTGCCTCCATTGCCTTATCTTTATCTGAGATACCTAATTTTTTCTCAACAAAGTTTTTTCTTACAGTTTCTAATTCAGATGGATCAGAACCAGATACAAGCATTGCATCTCTGTTATCAAGCATCATTGTAAACCTTCCTGCAATATCAGATACTAAATCAGAATCAACATTAGAATGTCCTGATTCTTTAATTTGGGATGTAGCTTTAGCAATTAATTTCGCTAATTTTTCAGCTCTTTCACTCATTTTATTTTATTTAATAGGTTTAGTGCCATTGTGGCTATAATAGTTGAGTCTCAAGATAAAACTTTTATTTCGAAAATCCTTATTCTTATTTAAAATTTAAACGTTGATAGTACATTCCGAGATATTCCAGCATTGAGATTTGATATTACAGCTAGGTTTAACTTACAAGTTTTACAATGCAAAAACAACTTAACTATAAGTTAATTTGAGATTTTTAACATCCAATAAATTATAAGAGTTTAAAATCTCTATTTTACTAATCTTTATATATTTCTACCACCATTTCTCCTGGTTTTCGATATCCTCTATACATTCCTGCTGTATTAAACTCCATGCTGATATTACCCATTCTATCCAAAGCAACTATACCCCCACTTCCTCCTTTTTCTACTAGTTTCTCTTGAATCACTTCTCGTGCTGCCTCACTTAAGCTGATGTTCTTATACTCCATCCTTGCAGCAATATCATAAGCAACTGCATACCTAATAAAAAATTCGCCATGTCCAGTTGAAGAAACACCGCATGTATTATTATCGGCATATGTTCCAGCTCCAAGAATAGGTGAATCCCCTACTCTATTGTACTTCTTATTTGTCATTCCACCTGTTGAAGTTCCTGCCACTATGTTTCCCTCATTATCTAAAGCAACACAACCTACAGTACCATATTTATAATCTGGATTTGGAAATAAATAATTACCTTGATCATCTTTTGCTTTTGCTCGTTCCAAAGATTTCATTCTTCTTTCTGTATTGAAATAACTATTTTCAACGATCTCGCATCCTTCTTTTTGGGCGAAAGCCTCAGCTCCTCTGCCTGTTAACAAAACATGTTCAGATTTTTCATAAACAGCTCTTGCAGCAGTAATAGGGTTTTTAACAGTTCGCACACCAGCAACTGCTCCTCCATTAGTATCTTCACCATTCATTATAGAAGCATCAAGTTCGTTCATTCCATCTGATGTAAAAACTGCTCCTTTTCCTGAATTAAAGAGTGGCGAATCTTCCATGATTTTTATTGTTTCAACAACTGCATCCATTGCTGACTTTCCATTCTTCAATAAAGATTCCCCCATATCCAATGCTTCATTCATCTTACCAATGTATGCTTTCTCCAGTTCTGCACTCATATTCTTTTTCAATATTGTACCTGCACCACCATGTATAACAATAGCATACTCAGGACGATCTCCTGTTTCTACTTGATTTTCACTTCTTGTTTTTTCAACACTCTTCACATCATTTGCACTCTTGCACGCAATAAAAAGCAAACAAATAAATGCAACATATATCACCGTCTTATTCATCATTCAAATATTATTTTGTGAAGTTTTTTAGTAACAGATTCTTTAATCTTGGGTCTAAAAATATACTTTAATTTATTTCCCCAAATCTTTAAATACAGTACTGAAAACAATCCTGTTAAAATAAAAAACACAAGAAAATAAACACCAATTTTTCCTACAAAAGCAATCCATATAGCTATAAAAATAAAAATAAAAATATATTCAAAGGTTATTACAGCAATGTAAACGGGAGCTTTAAATTCGTGTTCTTTTACCTTTGAAAGAACTAGCCACTTCGCTAAACGATCAGGAATTATATGTAATAAAAATCCAACAATGAAAAATGGACTTAATATAATCATTAGAAAAATATCGAAAATGTTCGGTTTCTCGGCCTTCTTTACGTTTATTACATTCAAAAAATTAGTTACAGCTTGGTGCTTAGCATCATCATTATCAATTATACTCGCAATATTTTTTTCTTCTTCGAAAATATCTTTCTTTAAACTAGTAACTGGAATTGAGTGGATTTTCCTTTCGTTATCTAGTAATCTATAAACACTGTGAATATCCGCTTCTTTTTCTTCGTTATCGATATGTCTTAAGTTATTTTTCATTTCGACAGTAAGATCATCTAGTAACATTTTTATTTGTTTCGCAGGAGTTTTTTCAACTTGAGATTTATAATCATTCACTCGAAGTGGTTGACCCAAAACAATTGAAACTTTGCTATTAAATGGAATATTTTTATCGAAATTGACTCCTACAGGAATAATATAGCAATCTGCCCCATGATCCATAAATGCGAACCTTGCAATCCCTTTTTTGAGCGGACGAAGAAATAGATTTTCATGTGTATGTGCTTCAGGAAACATAAGTACTGCTTTATTCTCAGAAAATAGTTCTCGAACTTTTTCTTGAGTCTGCAAATTTTTACGCACATTATCCATGCCATCCCTTTGACGAAAAATAGGTATTTGATTCGTACCTTTCAGCAACCACGATAACCAAGCTAGAGAAAATAAATCTCCTCTAACTAAAAAATGAAGTTGGACAGGTAAAAAACAAGCAAGCATACAAGGTTCAATAAATGCCGATGGATGATTACTAGCAAATATGATAGCTTTATCTTTGGGGATATTATCTAAGCCTATTAGGTAGATTTTTCTGAAGTATAATTTTAAAGTCCATCTAACAATGATCCTCAAAATATAATAAATCATTTAGTTTAGTTTTGTGGTTCAAAAGTACTAATTATTTCTTCTTTCATGTTGTCGAAAAGTAAAAAAATCATTGTCCTTACTGGACCTACTGCTGTAGGAAAAACTGCCGCTTCAATTAATCTAGCGAAGCAACTTGATTGTGACATTATCAATGCTGACAGTCGCCAGATTTTTAAAGAAATGTCAATAGGTACTGCTAAACCCGACAAACAAATCCTTAGCATAGTTCCCCATCATCTTATTGATTTCACTTCTATTCATACTCCTTTCTCAACAGGTGATTATATGAGACAAGGTCGAAAAATATTACAAGATCTATTTAAAAAAGATAATTTCGTTATTGTTAGTGGCGGAACTGGACTTTATATAAAGGCCCTTTTATTTGGCATAAATGAATTTCCTGCTGTTTCATCTTCAACTCTTAGTCAACTCGAGCAGGAGTTTAATTCCAAAGGCTTAGAACCTTTACAAAATGAATTAAAAACTAAAGATTTAAAATATTTTGAAAATAGTGACATCCAGAATTCTCGAAGAGTGCTTAGAGCCTTATCGATTATAAGAGAGACTGGAAAAACTTATTCTAGTTTCACTGACCAAAAACCTAAAGGTTGTGGTTATGATTTTTTATATTTTGTCCTTGAAAGACCAAGAGAAGAGCTGTATAAAAGAATCAACAAAAGGGTCGATTTAATGATGAATGATGGCCTTTTGGCGGAAGCCAAATCCCTTTATCCCTATAAAAATTTACGCGCTTTACAAACAGTTGGTTATCAAGAATTATTCGACTATTTTGATAACAAAATAAGTGAAGAAGACGCCATAAATAAAATAAAACAACACACAAGAAATTATGCGAAGCGTCAACTAACTTGGTTTCGTTCTGTTGAAGAAGCTATATACATTAAAGCACAAGACCATGTTGTGCAAAACATATTAAATCACATAAAATGAGCATTTGGATTGAAGGAGTATCTTTAGACGCTTTAAATGACGGAGGAAAAGATACAATGGGAGATCATCTTGGCATGAAGTTTACTGAAATAGGCGATGATTATTTAAAAGCTACTATGCC
>CAYOIL010000225.1:0-6806 GCA_964403985.1 uncultured Saprospiraceae bacterium | reverse complement strand
TAATAAGTCCCATCTGTACAAGGCTCATCGAAATTAAAATCGTCATCATCGTCCGATGTGGAACCTATTCCAGCTACTAAAGGCATCATCACTGGGAAATTTATATCATTTGTAGAATAAGTTCCCGCAGGAAAATAACAAATAGCTATAGAATTTGGAAAAAGGCTTTTAAGATTAGTCATATTAGGTCCATTTAAATCAATCAGCTGTCCAAATTGTGAATTTATTGCAATGGTTTGATTTGGTACATCTTCGAAAAAATCAGCAATTTGTACAGTTCCTAAAGTACAATCATTAGTAGTAGATATAAATTTATGTGTTTTTACATTTTCGATGCAATAAAACAATTGTAAAATAGGAATTCTAATTCGTCTTAATTTCTCAAAATTAAATTAATAATTCTGATTTATTTCAGGATTTCTTGAAAATCAAATTAATCTTTACCTTCCTCACCTCCCCAAAAACATAAACTCTATTCGCCTATTCTTAGCTTTACACGCATCAGAATTTAACTGTTCACAACCTTTGACAGGATTCGAAGAGCCATTCCCCTTTACAAGAAAACGATCCGGGTCAAAATCATATCTTTCTATCAAATAGGACATCACAGCTCTTGCTCTTTCTTGAGACAATGTCAGATCAACTTGTGGATCATTACTTTCTGATACATTACCTTCTATTCGAATTCTAGTATTGCAATAAGTCATTAATAAATCACTTATACGAACATCTATAAAACTTTTGGCTGACTCTGATAATTTAGATTTTCCTGGAGAAAAATTAATATTTAGACTTTTAATTGATACAGGGTCAGATTGTATCATTTCGTCAGTAGTAAAAGAGAAATATTTTGGGCGTTCAGCCTCAAATTTTTCACCTTTAAAAACTTCATCTCCTGATTCAATTGCGCCTAAATATGTAAGTGTTTTCCACCTTGGTCGCGCATTTGGAGCTAATCCAATTTTACCATATATTTTTCCCATCTCTTTATAGATGTCTTCTCCTGCCAATCCTTTAAAATTCTTATTCTTTTTAAAGAAATTCAAATTGTCTCCATGAGAAGCCAAGCGAACTTTCTTTAAAATATCTATAGCTTCATTTTCTGTGTATGGCATTTCCTCTGCATACAAGTGAGCTGCCGTTTCTAATGCATTAGGATCAGTTTGTATCTCTGCAACGGCAGTCATCCATCCTTTATAAAAGGCATCTAGTACGTCTTTTTTGTTTTCAATGAATTCCTTTTTAGCAACGAATGTTCTAGCAATAACATGGGAGGCTTGCTCTGTGGTTTGCAATACATTACAATTCATTTGTGTTGCTAGTTTCTCCGCTTGGTTGGTTTGGATAATCAAAGCTTGACATGCTTTAGAATTTAGGTTTTCAAAGGCATCTTCCTTACTTACAACTCCTTTAAATTGAATATTCCTAGGACTCATCCCGCTAGCTTCTAAAGCCCGATGCATAAAAGTTTCGGCACCGCTTCCTCTCCGAAAAGATACTTTTTGATTTTCTAAGTCATTGACTGTTTCAAATTTCTTATTGGCCAGAATAGCCACATCTCCTCTCGACCAATCAAGTTGCATAACAATCTGCGGATCTTCATCCTCCATTCCTTCGATAAAAGACGGTATTTCATCAACTGAATGTATGAGTAAATCAAACTCATTCCTCTTCCATGCTTCAATGGCGAGGTCTAAGTTATCAAACAAAACAAATTCCACCTTAAAACCAAATTCTGATAAGAACCTAGAATCATCATTGGGTTTCCAGCCTTTGTTAAAGTAAATCCCGGGAAAGGCATTTCCCGAATCGTAAAGTTGAACTCGAATGGCAGGTTTATTTCTCTCAGCTTTTTCTCTAGCCAATTCTTCTAATCGTGCTTCCTCTTCTTTTGCAAGTTGCCTTGCCTCTTTCTCTTTCTGCTTCTTTTCTTTTTCTAGTTCAATTTCTGCAGTTGCTTCATCTAGTTTATCTCCCAATGAAGTGTTTTGAAGTAACAATCTTCCTCCAAAAAGAATAGCTGCTACAATTGCCAGAGTTATGAGAACTTTGGATAGTCTTGTTAATCGAGTTTTAGCCATAAAAAATTACCCTATTCGAAGAAGTTGTCGTATTGATTGTCTCTGTTCTCCATTTTTTGACGTTCAGGTATTGCATCTAGATCTAGAACATCTGCATCATCAGCTGCTTGTTCTAATAAGTTTAATTTGTCATCTCCCAATAATAAACTTGTTCCTTCTTGTTCCCACTGCTCAAGCATTTTTAGTCCCTCTTCTTCAAAAACACCATTCTGCAAATCAAGTGATTGCATAAATCCTTCTGAAACTTGCATAAAACGCTCCATTTCTCCCACTTTCTGACTTACATCATCTGCTACTGCTTCTAAGGCTCTATCAAACATTTCTTTTTTATCGCTATCTCCTTTTAGAATTTTCATTGCAGTTCCCATTGCATTATGACTCGCTAGGATTGCTTTTCTTTCTTGTTCTTTTACTTGTACTTGATCCTCAATGTCTTCTAACATGATTTCAGAGTTCTCGTACATTTTATTTAAGACACGATATAGTACTTCCATCTTTTGATAAAGCTTATCAAGCTTCATATTGGAATTCTTTAATCTACTTGCTTTCCTCGTTTTAAGGATGACTACATTCTTTCTGTTTTCTCTTTTGGCAGCTCCAGCTTCGTTTAGATTATTTGCAATTTGCTTTTGATTGTTAACCATCAATTCCTTAAGTGTATGCATTTGTACCCGTAATTGACTGATCTGTCGATTCATTTTACGGAGATTTCCTCTTAAGTCATCTACATAAGATTTCAAAATTCCAATAGGATCCATCTTGATAAACAAGCCAGTTATCCAGCGCATAGTGCTTTTGAACATGTAGGAAACAAGTTTTCTGGCCTTTGGGTCAACCGCACAAAATACAGTAACTAACAAGGCTAAAATTCCTACGACCATTCCAATAGGGCTACTTAAAAACAATATTATAGCGTTAATAGAAGCCCTTATTATAAGGACTGCGCCAATTGTTAAACCTGCAAGGACTATTCCACCAGTGACCCCTTCCGGTCGTTTCCAAAATGATTTTGCTTTCTTCTGCGTCATTTATTTTGTAATATATTTTTTGATTTTTGAAACGTCTGTATTGATTTGATCAATAATCATATGGTACGAAGCCATAAATTGATCTTTAGTTAATTGTACTTTACCAGCTACTTGGTTCACTTCTTTCTTTGCACCTTTTAATTGTTCTTCCATACTTTCAATTTCAGTAATTAATTTCTGGAGCTGTACTTTTCTTTTTTCTAAACCCTGGGTAAGCTTAACAATTTTATCTTCTCTCGCTTTTACCTGTTTAGCTTGTTGATTGCGAAATGTACTTTCAAAGTTTGTTTTTTCTTCTTTTAAAACCCCTATATAATGTTGAGAAGTTTCGATTAATTTTTCTTTTGTAACGCCATTGTTACTTAGAACAGCATAAGAAGATTTATATCTAGTTGCCTCATCATCAATCACATTTTTTAATGAATGTAAGCTGTCTTTAAACTCAAGATAATCACTTCCATCTAAGTTGTTCTTATTGAGTGCTTTTAATAGGATACTTGTAAATTTTTTAGCTGGTTTTGCTGGTCCCTGAATATTGCTATCGAATATTTCAGTTTCCACGATAGCTTGTTCGCTAGAAGTTTTGGCTGCTTTTGGTTTAGATTTTCTAGTAGTAGGCGCAGAATTTTCTTTAACCACTTTGTCGAGTTTTTCCTCTAAAGATTCTTCTTCAACTATAAATAATTTCTTTATTTTTTTCAACATCGATTGTCGCGATTTTATTACTGTATTCTACTATACTACAATATTTAGAGCAAATAAGTTGACTTCAAGTCACTCAAGCAAAAATAAAGATACATATAATAGACGAAAACACTAATTTCACCTTTTTAAAGGTGTGATTTAATGTATTAAAAGGAAGAAAAATTACTTTTAACTTGAGTAAACGATTGGATTGTGAAGGGAAGTCTGATTTTAACAATCTAATTTCAAAGTTAAAATGATTTTAAGTTTTAAAATTGTTTTGGGTCGAGCCCAAAATCAATTAAATTCAAAACCTCTTTCAAGCGTGTTACAGAAATCTGCAGCTTGACCATCTTTTTCGATTCGTTTTTTTAATTCTTTGTAAACTGCTAATGCTTTTTCATCGTCTCCACTGTAGTATTCTGCAGAGGAAATGGCAAAAAGTAATAGACTGTGATTACTACTCAAAAGGTCTTTCTTTCCTATTTTATAAAGTTTCCTTAATTGTCCACTATCAGTATATTCAGTGAGATCGAGTAATATTTCTAAAATTTGAAACCGTTGTTTCTGGACTTTATCAAATTCTGATTTTCCACGCTCTAAAGAAATTTGAAGAATTTTAGCCATTTTTAAAATATCATCTGCCATATGATCAGGCGTTTTAATACTTAATTTCAAATATTCTTCCATTAAAAGTAAGTTGCCAAGATTATCATCTTCAGCATAAACATTTTTTAATTGACATATTTTACGAACATCCTTTTTCAAAACACCTAATATATCGTCTAATTCAAAAAGTTGTTTTAACCCATCTGTTTTATAGACTAATTCGCCTCTCGGAGTTAAAAGAATAAGTGTAGGAGCGTAATAAATTTCATATTTTTTAGCTAAATCTGCTTTATCTTTTAAGTCTATGCTTACAGGGATGAAAGAACTTAACTTTGAAACGATTGCTTCATCAGACCATATATCATCATAAATGAATAATGGAACACCATCTTGGACAACGCCAAATTCGACTAGGACATTTTTATTTTCTTGTTGGGCAATTCTAAGCCCTTCTTCAATATCTGTTTGCCACTCCGTATTTTGTGCTGAAATAGCTATAGATCCAAAAAATATAATAAGTAGAACAAGTTGATTTCTAAGATGCTTCATTATGTTTTTCTCTTTTTCTTTTCTGCAGCAGGGAAAAGGATGTTGTTTAATATAAGTCTATATCCGGGCGAATTAGGGTGTAGACTAAGATCTGTTTCGGGGTCATCAACAAAATGACGATAATCTTCAGGGTCATGGCCACCATAAAATGTCCAGGTTCCATATCCATAAGGGCTATGGATAAATCTTACTTCTCCATTAGCTTTTGCTTCTCCTAAAACTAATACTTCGGATTTTACTTGATCTTTTCTAAAAGCTGTAGTTTGTCCCATAAAACCTTTGATTGTTCTCGTATGATTTTGAGTTAACATCGTGGGTATGGGGTCCCATTTAGCACTAAATTCAAATAATGTAAAATAGTCATCTTTGGCTGTAGTTTTTCTTTTTTTACTATCAATACTTGAAAATTCGTACACCATAGGATCCATGATTAAATCAAAGTTTTTGAATGCAAATGTGGCATCAAAGTTTAATCTGCTTTGAGCAGAGGGATCGGAACCATCACCATCATATACATTATGACAAATGTCAGAACCTTCAGCTGCTAAGGCAATATCAAATGAATCGGTTGCAGAACACATGGCAAACATAAATCCTCCACCTTCGACATATCCTTTTATTTTTTTGGCTACAGCCAACTTTAGTTCTGATACTTTTCCGAATCCTAGACTTGTAGCAAGGTCTTCCATTTTTCTTTGGTTCGCTCTATACCAAGGCTTAGTATGCTGGCTAGAATAGAATTTACCATATTGGCCGGTAAAGTCTTCGTGGTGTAAGTGAAGCCAATCGTATTCGGCTAATTTATCTTCAAGAACTTCTCTATCGTAAACGGTTTCATATGGAATTTCGGCATAGGTTAAGACCATAGTTACTGCATCATCCCATGGTTGTATTTTTTCTCCTCGAGTATTAAAGTCTGGTGTATAAACCGCAATTTTAGGTGCTTTTTCAAGTTTAATTACTTCTTGATTAACGTCAGGAGAAGAAATTTCTTGACGGATTAAATTGAATTTTGAATTTGGTATAACTTCATAAGAAATTCCTCTGATTTTACATTCCGATTCAAATCTTGGGGTATGTTGGAAAGCAAAGCTACCACCTCTATAATTCAATAACCAATATGCTTCTGTTTCATAAGTAAGAATCCAATACGTTAGGCCATATGCTTTAAGGTGATCTTTTTGTCGATCATGATCCATAGGAATCATAATGTACGAAGAGTAAGCCGATGAGCTTATAAACAATAAGACTAAAG
Organism: uncultured Saprospiraceae bacterium; assembly: GCA_964403985.1. Classification (GTDB taxonomy): domain Bacteria; phylum Bacteroidota; class Bacteroidia; order Chitinophagales; family Saprospiraceae; genus JAHDFB01. Next base: position 600 of record CAYOIL010000225.1, on the reverse strand, counting down.
AATAGAATAATTTCTTCATGTTCGATTTTTTGTTCACAGCATTGTGAAGGACAAATATACAATCATAACTCTTTAGGTTTATTTAATAATTCCGAAAGGCTGTTAAAGTTGTTATAATTTTTTTGTGATTTTGGGCTTCAAGCCCAAAGAATGGATAGATAAGTTGTCTTTTTTATTATGAATTTAACTAATATGTTTATAAAGGAAAGGGAGTTGTAAGGTGTTGGTTTTCAAACAATTGAAAGGTGTTTTTAAAAAAGATGGAATTTATTGTAACGAATGATGGGGTCTGTTACACTCATAGGGGAGCACTAAATAAAAGAAAATGAAAGAGACTAGAACATTTCAGAGCGGAGGGTATTATTTGTTTGAAAGTTTGGCAAGTGGCAGAAGTTGTTATTTTGAGTCAGAAGAGGAGATAAGCTTTTTCAAAATGTTGATAAAGAGGTATATGGGGGCATATGTTGAGATTCACAAGATGTATTTATCAAGTGAAGGGTATCAAATATTGCTAAGGATAAGAGGAGCAGGTGTTTTAAGAAAGTGCTATGAAAAGAATTGCATGAAGAAGGGTAGGGTAATAGATAAGTTATTTCTAGA
>CAYOIL010000224.1:4101-6849 GCA_964403985.1 uncultured Saprospiraceae bacterium | reverse complement strand
AACACTTAATATGTTGATTTCAAAGTATTTAACGTTCTAATGAACATCCCTAATTCTTTACAATTTTTTAATGAGGCATCTCAAAACATAATTGGTATAAAATAACATTAGGTTTAACCAAAAAAAAAAAAGTATATTTATAAAAAAGTATCCATGACAAATACAAAACCACCATTTAATACATTTAGAATACTACCAATTATACTTGAATCGCTGCCTGTATTAATAATTCTTTTGGGCTTTATTTTCAAACATGATTTTCTACTCGTAATTGGTTTTTGTACTGCCAGCCTTTTTTATATGATTTTACCATGGTATTTTTTTAAAGCGTTAAAATATACTACGGATGGAGTTATTTTATCACTTTTTCTAGGGCAAGTAATCTCTGTTGTATTAATTGGTATGCTGTTTTATTTTCTACGATGGGAAAGTTATGATATCATGTTATTGAATAGTTCCTTAGCACTAATAGCGGGTATAATAATTTCAGGAATTTATATGATCATTAAATCTTCACATAAGTAACTAGGTAAGTATGAAATAAGGATGTCTAAAAAGCTATTTAGTAGATTTGTTATTCTACTGCTTATTTTTGTTGCTTTTAATATGCAATCAAGTTTTATTTTACTATTGAAAAAATAGCGTTGATAAATAATTCAATGAATTTTATCAAATAACCGTTCTATTCGCAGATCTTCATAAGTCAATTCCTTTTATGAAAAACTTGGATTTAAATTGATCTTACAATCTATTTTCCATTTTGCACGATTTATATGTCCAATCGGAACCTCCACTTTTTCATTACATTAAGTTAAAAGCTGCCAATTAGAAATTAGAGAGGGAGTAGATGTATATTTCGTATGTTAAAACTTAGTCAGCAAAGTAGAAGAGCTTATTACGAAAGGAATACAAATTGAAGAAGTAGCAATAATTAAACAAAGGACTGTTGATGGAGACCGTGTAGAAGTTGTTGAGGTATTATGCCAATTTAATATGAAAGAAGAAAGATACCCAGTGTTTTACGTGGTTTGCCCAGAAATAAACTGTGTTGATCTAAGTATTAATCCATTTTTTCAATACCAATTATGCTTAAAATCACCTCTTTTATTTGAGTTAATTATTGGCGAAGTACATCGCCATATTCTATGAATTCTTCATCTGAACCTTCAAGTGAGTATCTGATCGACCACAAATAAACACCTTTGGCAGCTTGTTTTCCGTTAAAATCACCATTCCAGCCTGCTTGCATGTCATTGGTTTCAAAAACCCTTGATCCCCAACGATCATAAATTACAAACGAATATTTTTCAATAGTTAAATCAGAAAAAAGATAAGGATATAAAACATCATTAGTACCATCATTATTTGGAGTGAAAATATTCGCTACGAAAATATTAGGCTGACATATTATTTCTTCTATATTTAAAGTAATAGGAACAGTTACACAGGGTAAAATCATTACTGCATTAACTATGCCACTTGTTGAGAAGTTTCTTACCGGATTTTGGCTTCCATTGTCCCATGAATATGTTGCTTTTTCTGTAAAAGGAGCATTAAATATCTTTTTAAGATCAAGTTATATTTCTCCTTTTTCGCAAATTGTAACAACTGTATCAATTAGCTTCGGAATTTCATATAATCTTACTTCATCTACCGCATGTCCTGATTGATAAACAAAACCTTTTCCTAAGGAATCATTGCAGCTATTCAAAGGATTTAATCTTTTAAAGTCTCCTACTACAGCTAAATTTGATTCCCCTCCCTGAGCTTTAAAACAATCCCAATAACTAATCCAGGAACTAGTACTTGATTTCTTTTCTGTTGACAAGATTTTGTAACCATTTGTTAAGATATCAGTAATTAATAATCCTTCAGAAGTTTGTTCCACCTTTCCCGTTACATAAATTTCTTCTTCTCCAAGCATAATATGCATCGCTCGATCTATCAAAGGATCACAGTCTTCATTTATAAAATTATCAGAAATTACATCTTCATAATTCATGAATGCCATATCAAAATAATAATATGAATCTTGTTTTAAAGGTTGCTTAAGTTCCGTTGCTACTCCTTCAGAAAGAAGAAACCCACTTGCACTCAATATGGATTCAAAAGAAAAATGCTTCGACCCAACATAAGATATAGTAGGTTTTAATGCTGTTATTGAAGAGGAAGCTTCTGTATCATATGGACACGAAAAACTAATTAGATAAGCATCAGCTGCTGTAGTATACCAATTCTCATTAAAATCAAAACTATTAATAGAATTATCCGGACAATCTATATTCTCAAAACTACTATCAATTATGAGGTTCTGCCCTTTTACACATGTAAAAGATGCTGCCAAAAAAAAGAAGAATATAATATAGAGTTGAAACTTCACAAACTAAAAATAGTGAAAGTTTTTAAGTAAAAACTAATTAATCGTGAGATCGGTCATTTTAACTAATAAATCCCTCAATCATATTTCCTATTGTAGCTATTGCACTGGATTAGTTGGATCTTCATATCCTGTTTTATTTTTTATAAAACGTCTAATAACATAAATTGCAGCTCCAAAGATTAGAGTAACTAAAGCAATCCAAAACACTGAAAACTTATCCCAAGCCTCGCTCTCCATCCAATGTATTTTTTTAGAAATTTCTTTTTTCATATTAACTTCAACTGAAACTGTAAAAGCTTTAGCAGTCTTAGGAACAGATATGCCTGTACAATCTGGTGTTTCAAATAATTCAATATCAGCACTTACTC
>CAYOIL010000224.1:982-4091 GCA_964403985.1 uncultured Saprospiraceae bacterium | reverse complement strand
ACTCTGTACTCACCTTCATCTTTCGGTTTTAAAACATATCTTATTTCTGAGCCACCTGGATCAATTTTATAACATACTGTTGCTGATACTGGAGTAACTTCGAAGTCAGGAGCGAATGGAGTAATTTTTGCAAATTTCCCCACTGTACTGGACATTTTCTTTATATCTGAATTCATTCCTTTTGATACTTCAACATTAACATCTTCCTCTCCTATCCATAATTGCATCATACCAGATTGTCCTAAATAAATGACACTATCCGCAGAAAATATAACTTTAAAGTCCTTTCTGGAAGAAGGTACAGAATTGTCAAAAACAGGGGCTTCTTGAGTCGGCGCTTCCATGCTAAATGAAACTTCTGGTTCATTTATTTCAAGAACTTCATCATTACTTTCATCAGGAGTAGTTATAGAAATATTATCACTTTCTTCAGGTACTTTATCATATAACTCCTCAGAATCATCATTTTTTATATCTTGATTTCCTGAGGGCTTGCATCCAAAACAAAAAGCAAATATTATTGTATATATTATTAAGTTGGAATAATTAAAGGTGATTGAATTGATTCTCATTTTAAATTAGCTTGAATTAGAGATAAAAATTATTTCCTCTAATTTCAACCTAAAAAACAATTCTAATAAGAGTATTTCTACGTGAAAAGTGAATTATCTAAAATCTTATTGGATCAACTTTAATTAATCTTATGTCTAATAAATCTTGTAATTCGTCGCGAAACGTTTCATCAATAAAATAATAGTTTTTCGTAGTCAAATTACCAAACTCACTGAGTTTGTATAGTTTACGTTTTTCCTTGTTATTTTGAGAAATTAAAAAACTTCCTAGTTTTAATACTTCTAGGTTTGAATTCTTAATTATATATTCTTTTCTTTTCACTTTAATTTTTAATGTATTATCCTCATTCAAAGTCATTTTATCTACTTCGAATTCGCCATTAAAAAATCCATAAATTGAATTGAATTGGTTTTTAATTGAAGCACCTTTTGATGGAATTTCTGGAGGGTAAAATTGTAATCCAAACGTTAATTTCCTTACATTCAAATAAGAAGTCATATTAGCCTTATCATAAATTCTTGAGTTTATTATTCTATTGTAAATTTCATCCACTTCACTTGATTCTATATCTAGATAATCTAAATTCCTTTTGACAAATTCTATAAAATCATCCTTTTCTTTTGATTTAAGCATACCAGCCATATATGCAATATCAGTCGACCTTGGATTTAACATATTTAATTGAACAGCTATTCCAAAATCCTTATTTTTTATTTTATATTTTATAGGAAAAGTATATGGTTCGGTATAATTATAAGAGTTCAATTTTATAATTCCATATTGTTGCCCTATGAAGTCTAGATGTGGATATCGTGTTGCAAATTCACCATAATCATATTCTAAATTCCTAAATAAATCATAAAAGTCATACACTTTAATCGCTGCATATTTACCGTTATCTGCAGCTATTTGTTGAGCTAATTCTAACAAAGGATATAAAGACATATCTTTTAGATTTACATTATCTTTCTTCCCATTTTCTCCTAAATCATAAAAAAGATCACCTAACTCAATAGAAAAAGTATATCTTGATGAATTAATCTCAACATTATCTTTTTTTAATTTAACAACTACTTCTATGTAATCAGATCTGAAAATCTTTTTATAAAAGTCATTCAATACCGATTCTAAATCCTTAGAAATTGAAATTTCACCTTGAGGAATATCAATAAATATATCAGAAGAAATTAATAAATCACTAATTGATGAATTTCCATATTGGAAGGAGTTGGCTATAGCATCGAATTCCTTTCCATAGAAACCTAAAGTTTCTAAATTTTCAATGAATTGTTGGCGTGTGTCAAAATCATTGAATTCGCTTGAAATATTAGCTAGTTGTAACATTCGATATTTCGTTCGACTATCCATTTCTGAATTTGCGTGAACATCATTTAAAACCTCTAAAAATTCAGGGCTCATCATTCTCATTTCAGTAAACAACTCATGTAATTCTGGCAATGGTTTTTCAATCAAATAGTCTTTCCGCAGAAGAAAATTAGTTAAAATATAATATAAATCATGGTCTTCTTTTATATAATCCTTACTATAGGTATACTTAAGTATATCTTTAGAAACCATGTTTTTTGAAACTAAAGTATCTATTAAATCTGCATTTAAACCTTGAGAAAAAGATACAGTGACAATGAATGATAAAATAACTATTAAACTTAAATTTTTCATATTAGTATTTAGGATTACTTTTAAAAAGAAATACACTGAAAAATCAGCTCGAATTATTCCTTTTTTGATTAAAACTGAGTATTTAATTGAGATTCTATAGGACCAGGGATTAATGAAGGATCATCATTGATCATTTGACGAATATAAATTTCAATACCTCATGACATAGTAGTAATAGGTACATCAATTAAATTTCCTTCAAATGGGTTTTCTGTAGTTTCCCCTATTCTTTCCATGGTATGAAATATCCACGAAACTATTACCGTAAATGGAACAGCACACCATATGAAATTATAACCAACATACTCAACAATAGCATGAATAGGACTATAATGTACTTTCATATGTTCTTGAATGGCAGCAACAACTTTTAAACCGATTTCTTTGAATTCATGCATCATCCCTAAAGGTAAAAGAATAATAAAAATCCAAACAAATAAATAATTTAGTGTTGCGAATTGTCTTGGATAAGGGAAATTTTTAATTCTTTCAGCTTTACCTTGTAATGTAAAGAATTCAGTCATCATAGCTTGCATTTCCATATGCCGAAAGTCCTCAATCAAGCCATCATCCATTAATTTATTAAGGTGTCTAGATTGTATTTTTAAACATGCTGTTTGCTTATTCTTTTTACTTAATATTTCCTTTTTTTCTTCTTCTGAAACATAATCCTTTAATTCTCCTTCAAGCGTATTCGACCATTCTCTTATAACTAACTTTGACATATATTCTTGATCAGCTTTTTGATTTTTACTCACTTCCCAGGACTTTGGTTGCCTTAGTGCAAAACGCAAACTTGTCATCCAAGCCACTTGTCTCATTACTATTTCTTTCCTTATCTTAAATAATTCAGCGT
>CAYOIL010000224.1:0-972 GCA_964403985.1 uncultured Saprospiraceae bacterium | reverse complement strand
ATTTTGCTTTTCTGTTCGAAATAAAATCATTTACCATTAAAGTGAAAGATCTCGATGCATTAACAATTCCTCCATAAATTTTCCTTGCTTCCCACAATCTATCATATGAAGCATTATTTTTAAAACTAACTATGAAAGCAACAGCGGTACCAACTACACCAATAGGAAGCCAAGGTAAATGCAACCAATATAATCCAACAACTTTAAACAAAAAAACTGGAATTGCACCGATTAATACAAATTTATAGATATCTCTTCTAGTCCATTTCAACATTCCCCAAAAGGGAAAATTACGTTTTATGTACATAATTAATTTTCATTTGATTTTCCAGCCAAGTTAATGATAATGCAATAAAATAGCGTTCTTATCAATAATTAAGTTTTGGGCGAGTTAGGCCACCCTTAAAAGCGCATCACAAAGAAACGGAGTATTTCAGGGTCGGATATTCACCCTCCGTACTATTTTCGCAAAAGCAAAAATAGCACCAAGCCTTCCATGTTCCTCTCGCTTATTATAATAGTTCTATTGCTAATAAAAACTATTGTATTAGAAATATTTTTATCTAAAAAATGAAGTTTTAAAAATAATCTGTTTATAAAATCTGTTTACTACATCGTTTTTTAATTGATCAAAATTATTAAAATGCTTTCATTTAGATGTAGTTAAATCTGAATTAACTCTCACTAAATAGCTTATTAATAATTTCTACTATTTTACATTTTTATTATAAAACTAAAACGATCCACATATCCTTGATTAAAATTATAAAAAACGTATTAAAATTCGTTCAAGGTCTATCCTACATGCTTTTAAAGGAAATGTTAAAATCATCTATAAATATGATTTTTTCGTAATATAATACTTTTATCTCTTGTTCTTTAAGTACATTTGACTTTTATATAATTTAAAATTGATAATAAAATGGGTAAAATTGATGATATGTTACCGAAATTGTACGCAGAAGCTAAAGG
>CAYOIL010000223.1:0-6884 GCA_964403985.1 uncultured Saprospiraceae bacterium | reverse complement strand
TTTCTTGACCACTATATTCCAACTTTTCAAAACCACCCCATTCTTGGTTATTATATTCCCAACCTGTGGTACTTGAAGATTCTTTACTACCCCCACAACTCGCAATTATTGCGGTGAGCGCTAAAAACGCAAAAGATAATTTTAATACTTTCAACATTGTCGCTTTAATTATTTATAATTTTCGCAAATCTATAATCATGAACCGATAAACAAGAATTTTAATGAAAATTTATCATAAAAATCTTATAAACACTGTAATTGCTACTAAATTTCCAGTGCTTTTATCTGTGTTATACAGATTATATAACTAATATCATACCAAATTATTATTCAGCTACCTGAATATTTCAAAACAATCACTGTATTTAACAGGCCTATTCTGATCCTCAAAAGTCATAACAACTCCTATTTCATGTGCTCCACCTGTTCCAGCTGCTCGAGAAATTGTTATATCATAACTATACTCTAATCTAAAAAAATCTTTTTCGAAGCCCGCACTTAATATTAGTGCATCGGCATTCGTAGAAGCATATCGATACCAAGTTCCTACAGACATGACACCTATATCCATTAATGCCCCTACTAAAACTTGGGAAGTTGGATTTTGATATGCATACATTATTTGAGGTGAAAAATACGCTTTGTATTTTCTAAAATTGAGCATTGGGGTATAAAATTGTGCACCCATATGTCCAGAAACTCTAACAGGTACTCCTCTTATCGATTCTGATTTCCCACTTTCAATAAATTGAATATCCGGTGCATTTAAATGTTTCAAAGAAACTCCAGCATAAAATATTTTATTGTAATAAATACCTCCTACACCAACATCAAAATAAATCCTATTGGTATTATCTGGCTCAAATTCTGTACCTGGCAAATTAGACCCACCTGCGGTAATCTCTCCAGTTTCATTATTAATTTGATCTCCAAAGATCAATTTCTGCCAATTTAATCTTGATTGTCGAATGGATGGCTCTATTCCAATTTTCAAAAAATGATCTCTTTTTAACTTTATTGAGTAGGCATAAGTAAATGATGCTCTATTCGTTTTAAGCACTCCATTTCCTGCTTCATCAGCAAGAACTGAAAATCCAATACCCGAATTAAAGTTATTAAAAAACTGATCGTATGATGCTGCATATGTTACATAAGCAGATGGTAAACCAGGCCATTGATTTCTGTAATTTACTGCAACCTTAGGACCTAATGTATTTCCAGCAAATGCAGGATTCAAATGTAGAGGGGCATTATAAAATTGTGAAAACAATGGATCTTGCGCTTCTACAGTATTTAAATTGAAAATGAATACAGAAAATAATATGAAATATAGCTTTCTAATAATAAACTTTTACGTCAAAAAAATATTTAATCACAAAATATAAACTTAGAAACGATCTAAAAAATTATACTTCTACTTTGTTTTTAAACTGACAATAATAAGATTAAGGTTTAAAATATTCTGCTTTTATGTTCGTTATTTCGATATTAACATATACATAATTTGAAAAATCCTCCTAAATGAAACAGTTAAGCTTATTATTATTTTTACTGATAATCGGACTTTCGTCCAAAATAAATGCTCAAGAAGTTAAAACTTTTGAAATTGCTTTTGATTGGGATGAAAGAGCTTTTACTTCAAATTTAGTCACAGGGGAACAGGCAAAAAGAATAAGTTTTTCAGATGCAACATTTGATAGGTCAAAAGAATTTACACCAATTTATAGCAAGCGTTTCAAATTAAACGGCCCCGGAAAGATCCGTGTTCAGCTAGAAGACTATACCCTTTTGGGCGAAAGCCCTTACAAAACAATTGACATTTCTGATTATGAAGCTGAACTTACTAAGCAATTAAATAATACTCTTGAATTTCAATCATCAATCGATCAAAACAGAAGAGAATACTTTGGTAAATTTTCTTTTAACCCTATAATTAAAACTTCAAGTGGAATACAATATTTGAAAACAGCAACAATTAAAGTTACTCATTACGCTAAAAATGAAGTAACATTAAAAACTCCATTCACAGACAATTCAGTTCTGAGAAATGGTGATATATATAAATTAGAACTCTCCCAAACAGGCATTTATAAATTAACTGGAAGTTACCTTAGTTCGACAATGGGAATTAATCTTAATAATATATCACCTGAAAACATACAAGTTTTTAGTAACCGAGGCGGCATTGTACCTAGAGCAATAGCCAATGAAAGAATTGATGATCTTACTGAGTTGGCAATTTTCATAGAAGGTGATGAAGATGGCAGTTTTGATTCCAATGATGCTATTTACTTTTATGCAACAGGAGCTGAAACATGGATAGCAAAAGAAGGTGAAGAGAATTTCATTTATAATGACAATCCCTATGATGTAGTAAATTTTGCCTTCCTTAAAATAGGAGATGATACGGGTAAAAGAGTTACTATAAATGGTTCTACTTCAAATGATATCGAAAGTGTTAGTCAATACCTGGAAAAAGAAAGATATGAGAAAAATGAAATAAATATTCTAGCAAGTAATTTTAGTACTTTGGGAACAGGTACACAATGGTATGGTGAATATTTCGATCAAATTCAAGTTCAAGATTTTTCTTCTAAATTAAATATTACTAACATAATTCCTAGTAAGACTGCACTTTTTAGAGCGAATTTTGCTGGTCGAGCTTTTTCTTCTAATGATATTGTATTAAAAGTCAACAATTCTGAGGTTAAAGAGAAAATAACACAGGTAAGCACTCAATTATATTCTTCAGCTTTTGCAAGAGAGCGACTTTTAGAACTAGAGGTTGTCTTGAATGAAGGAAATCCTTCAATCGTTCTAGACCATTCTCATAATTCAGCTGCTGAAGGCTGGCTAGATTATATTGAAGCTCAATATATAAGAGATTTAAGATATAATGGACAGCAAATTGAGTTCAGTAATTTAAAAATAGACATAGACCAAGCTTTTAGCTTTACAATAAAAGAAGGTTCAGGACTTACTATATGGGATATTACGTCAAATGGAAATGAATCAGAAAGGATTACAGCATCTAGTAATTCAAATTTGTATTTTGACTGCCCCAATGAATCCGTTCATAGTTATGTAGCATTTAATAAATCAGCTGATTTATTGCAACCTGATAATTCTGAAAAGATTGACAATCAGAATCTTCACAACATAATGGATACTGATATAATATTGATTACTACTGAGGCATTATTGCCAGCAGCAGAAAAACTTGCTGAACACAGAATGAGTAAGGATGGATTTTCGATTAAAATAGTGGATATAAATTCGGTATATAATGAATTTTCTTGTGGTCGAGTAGATCCTACTTCTATAAGAGATCTTTTTAAAATGGTCTATGATCGTGATGAAAATTTCAAATATGGAATTCTGTTTGGGAATGGAACATATGATTACAAAGGGATTGTGTTTGAAAAAGAAAAATATAACTTGATACCAGTTTATGAAACACCAAATAGTATTGATCCTATAGAAAGTTTCCCAAGTGATGATTATTTTGGCTTATTAAGTCCACAAGATGGTGGAAATTTAGAAGGTGAGGTTGACTTATCTATTGGAAGAATTCCTGTTGCGAATTTATCTCAAGCTAATTTAGTTGTTGACAAAATAATAAAATATGAAACGGATATAAGCATAAGAGGTCCATGGAATAATCGATCTGTCTTTTTAGCAGATGATGAAGACACAAATACACATATTGATCCAGCAGATTCAATTAGTGAAGAGTTTCTAGCTGCAAATTCAAATATTAATTTAGAAAAAATATACTTTGATTCATATACGCAGTTATCAACTCCAGGAGGAGAAAGATATCCTGATGTTACCGATGAAATTAACAATAATATATTTAGAGGCAGTTTGACCTTTTGTTACATGGGACATGGTGGACCATCTGGTTTTGCGCAAGAAAGAGTATTACAAGTTGACAATATTGACAATTGGAAAAATGAAAGATCATATCCATTGTTTATAACTGCTACTTGTAGTTTAGCAAGTTATGATGATCCTGAAGTTTTTTCAGCAGGTGAGAAAATAGTTGTGAATAAGAATGGAGGAGTTGCTTTATTTACTACTTCTCGTGCTGTTTATAGCAATGATAATACCAGGTTAACACGTTCAGTTCACAATTTTCTATTAAAGCAAGATGACAATGGTGAACATTTAACAATTGGAGAAATTTTGCGCCAAGCAAAAAATTCAACGAAAGGAGATACAGTAAATGAAAATGCACGTAAATTTTTATTGTTGGGAGATCCTAGTATGAAATTATTGTATCCAACACTTGAAGTTACAACGACTAAAATAAATGACCAAGATGTTATAAATGGGACTTTAACTGATACGATTAGTTCATTAAGTAAAATGAAAATTGAAGGCTTTATTTCAGAAAATGGAGAAAAAATTACCGATTATAATGGAGAGATAAATGTTACAATTTTCGACAAAAGGACAAATAGAAAGACCCTAGAACAAGACCCAGGATCTTTAGCAAAAAACTTTCTTGTTCAAAAGAACTTGATTTTTAAAGGTAAAGCGAAAGTTACAAATGGAGAATTCAATCTAGAATTCATTGTTCCTAAGGATATACTATTTAATATAGGAAAAGCAAAGATTAGTTATTATGCTACTAATGGAGACAAAGAAGCTGTAGGCAACTTCCAAGAGTTTTATGTGGGAGGTTCAAGTAATAATTCTATTGAAGATGATACACCACCAGTTGTAGAAGTATTTATGAATGATGAAAACTTTGTAAGTGGTGGTTTGACGAATAGTGAACCTGTTTTATTAGCTAAAATAAGTGACGACAATGGGATAAACTTAAGTGGTTCAAGCGTAGGCCATGACCTTACTGGTAAGCTGGACAATAACAGTTCAGATAGTTATTACTTAAATGATTTCTTCGAATCTGAACTAAATAATTTTTCAAAAGGTACAGTTCGATATCCTTTAGATAATATCGAAGAAGGAGTACATAGAATTAACGTTCAAGCATGGGACATTGCCAATAATGTAGGTGAAGGAAGTACAGAATTTGTTGTTAGCAACAACCTAGACGGTGGTCTTGAACATGTTCTTAATTATCCTAATCCATTTACAGACAACACCTGCTTTATGTTTGAGCATAATCTTGCACCTGATGTAATGGATATTCAAATAGACATTTATACGGTAAGTGGAAAACTCGTAAAAACAATACTTCACAACTCGATGGTAGAAGGTTTCAGAGTTGCTGATATTAAATGGGATGGCAATGACGACTTTGGGGGTAATCTTGGTCGAGGTGTGTATTTGTATAAAATTAAAGTAAAAGCTCAATCACAAAATGTCGTAAAAGAGAGTGCATTTGAGAAACTTGTTATATTGAAATAATTAATCAAGTTTTTTTATAAAATATTATAATAATCACAACTATATTGTAGTTATATACACCGAGATTCGATTGAGCTCCGTATATTGGTGCATCTTCGGATATGAAACTTTTACTTAATTACACTTTTAGTACCGTTCTAATATATTTAGATTTAGATGAAAAATTACATACAATACTTCTTAATTTTTGCATTCGTTAGTATATCAACAGTAGGTTATTCTCAAGTTTGGGACCCTGATGCTGGCTGCTTAAAAGAATCACTGGATGGAGAGTGCTTATCAAATACTCTTTTATCAGCTGTTCCTTTCCTTAGAATCAATCCAGATGCAAGAACTGGTGCAATGGGCGATGTAGGAATCGCTTTAAATGCAGATGCAAGTGCGATGCACTTCAATGCTTCTAAATTAGCTTTTGCTTCTAATGATTTTTCGATTGCTGCAACATACTCACCTTGGCTTAATGCCATTGGTCTAAGAGATGTTTACTTAGCTTACTTATCTGGATATAAAAGAATTAACGATCTACAAACAATAGGTTTTGATATTAGATACTTTTCATTAGGTAAGATAGATTTTACAGACGCTAATGGTAATCCTACAGGTCAAGGTTCTCCTAGAGAATTCGCCGTCGGATTTGCATATGCGAGAAAGTTATCAGAACAATTTGCTGCGGGTTTAACTGCTAAATATATTTATTCAAATCTAGCAAGTGATCAGCAGGTAAATGGTTTGCAAATTACTGCTGCTAATACCTTTGCCGTTGATTTATCATTTAAGTATCATCATGATGTTACTTTAGGAGATTATAGTGGTCGATTAAACTACGGTGCTGCAGTGACTAATTTAGGTGCAAAAGTTACTTATACACGAGAACTTGAAATAAGAGATTTTCTACCGAGTAATCTAGGAATAGGAGCAGCTTTGGACTTAGACATTGATAGTTACAACTCCTTTACTTTAGCATTTGATGTTAATAAATTATTAGTACCGACTCCAATCTCAACAGCTGCGCCAGTTGGAGAATGGGATGAAGACGGTAATGGAATTCCAGACTACAGAGAAAAAAACCTACTAGAAGGAGTTTCAGGATCATTTACTGATGCACCAGGAGGCTTTAGTGAAGAATTTTCAGAATTATATTATAGTGTAGGTTTGGAATACTGGTATGATAAGCAGTTTGCTGCACGATTAGGATATTACTATGAAAGTCCTTTGAAAGGAGACAGAAGGTTCTTAACCTTAGGAATAGGATTAAGATATAATACATTAGGAATGAATATTTCTTACTTAGTGCCAACAACTATTCGTAGAAGTCCATTAGATAACACGATAAGATTCGGTTTCTCTATAAACTTAGGAGAGGTTGCTGAAGAGTAACAATATTTAAAAATAAGCATACAAAAAAGATCATTCCATTACGGGATGATCTTTTTTATTTTATAGCGGTTTTAAAAATTTCTTTTGGGCTCGAGCCCAAAAGAAAAAAGGGAAATAAGCCGGATTCT
>CAYOIL010000222.1:0-6890 GCA_964403985.1 uncultured Saprospiraceae bacterium | reverse complement strand
TCTATCTTATTGTCTTTTAGAAGTCCATTAACTGCAGACTCATCTGTCAGATCACAAGGTAAAACGATGGTATTGACACCTAATTCAGAAGCCAGTTTTTTCAATTTTTCAACGTTACGAGACGTAAGAATGAGAGTCTGAACTATAGAACTTAGTTGAATGGCTATCTCTTTGCCAATACCTGAACTAGCGCCAGTAATCCATACAATTTTATCTTTGAAATATTTTTTATAAGTATAATTGATTGCAGCTAATTTATGATATTTACTTTATTGTTTTCAATTTGTTCCGTATAGCTAATATTTATTCTTAAAATATGCAAGTAAATTCCTCAAGATTACCAGATTCGTGGCAATCCTTTTTAGGAGAGGAGCTAACTTTAAAGGCGCATTCGATTGTGGATGTTTTATATGAAAAGGAAGAAGACTTCATAATTTATCCTCCTAAGGATTTAGTATTTGCAGCATTTACTTTATGCCCACCAGAAAATTTAAAAGCTGTTTTGATAGGGCAAGATCCTTATCATAATCCTAGCCAAGCCATGGGTTTGTCATTTTCTGTACCTTTGGGGATGAAAATCCCACCCTCCTTAAGAAGAATTTTCAAAGAATTAATGGCTGACACAAAACAAGATTTTCCATTTTCTGGAGACCTTACGAAGTGGGCAAAAGAAGGTGTTTTACTATTAAATGCTATGTTGACTGTTGAACACAACAAGCCAGGAAGCCATAAAAAATCCGGTTGGCAAGATTTTACCGATCAAGTCATTGAGATTATTGGTCAGAAAATGGAACACAAAGTATTTTTATTGTGGGGGGCTTTCGCCCAAAAAAAGGGACAACTAATTGATGATAAAAAGCATTTAATATTAAATGCCGCTCATCCTTCTCCTTTGGCAGGGAATAAATTTTCTGGGAGTGCACATTTTTCTAAGACCAATACTTATTTAAGAAAATACAATCAAAAAACAATTCAATGGAAGCTCGATTAAATAGAATGATACAAGTAGGTGCTTTCCTAGCTGGAATTGCCGTGATGTTTGGTGCCTTAGGTGCTCATCTACTTCAGAATCTAGTAACAGAAGTAGATCTAGACATTTGGAAAATTGGCGTTCAATATCAATTTTATCACGCTATCGCAATCTTAATAACCGCTGCCGTTTATGCACAACATGACAGAAAAGGTTTAAAGTGGACATATCGATTTTTTTTATTGGGTATTTTCATTTTTTCAGGCAGCCTATATACCTTAGCCCTTTCAGACACATTAATAGGATCACGACAAGCTTGGTTAGGAGCAATTACACCAATTGGTGGAATATTTTTCATTGTTGGTTGGGTTAGTTTCTTTTTATCATTCTTTAGAAAAAAATAAATGAATTATTCAGATTATAAACAATATATGTCCAAAATCGCTGATGTTGGACACTCTATTGCTATTCTTTCATGGGACAAGGAAGTAAATTTACCAAGCGGAAGTACAAGGTTTCGAAGTCAACAAGTTGCTACATTATCGAGTATTGCCCATGAGATGCTGACTAAACCATCTTTTGGCGACAATCTTAAAGAATTAATTAAAGACCCATCTCTTAATAATAAGGAGAAAAATAATGTACGACTTACCTTAAAAGAATTCAATAAAGCCACAAATTTTGACAAAGAATTTGTTATCAAAAGATCAATGATAACTTCGGAAACATTTCATTCGTGGTTAAGTGCAAGAGAAAAAAATGATTGGTCGCTTTATAGTCCCACTCTTAAAAAATTGGTGGAGTTAAAACGCGAAGAAGCAAGATTACTAGGAGAAGCAGAACATCCTTATGATAATATGCTTGACATTTATGAACCAGGCATGACAGTAGCAAAGTTGGATGTTATTTTCAAAGATGTGAGAGAACATTTATTCCCATTACTAGAAAAAGTGCGTTCGTTCCCTACTATTGACAATTCATTCATGTTTAAAGCCTACGATGAAGATAAACAGTGGGAATATGGATTGGATGTTCTAAAATCAATAGGTTATGATTTTACAAAAGGAAGACAGGACAAAAGTACACATCCTTTTACTACAAGTTTTTCACCTGAAGATGTGAGAATAACAACAAGGTTAAAGAAAAATGATTTTTCCTATATGTTATGGTCGTCCATTCATGAAGGTGGACATGCCTTATATGAACAAGGTCTTCCTACCGGAGAGTATGGTTTACCTTCAGGATCGTATATGAGTTTAGGAATTCACGAGTCTCAATCAAGACTCTGGGAAAATAATGTAGGGAGAGATTTTCCATTTTGGGAAGCTCAGTTTCCATTGCTACAAGATCAATTTCCAGAAGCCTTGGGAGAAGTGCAGTTTCAAGATTTCATGAAGGCAATTAATCTCATTAAACCTAATTTAATACGAACAGAATCTGATGAACTACATTATCACTTTCATGTAATGATTCGATATGAAATTGAAAAGCAACTTATCGAAGGAAGTATTGAAGTCGAAGATTTAAAAGAGATATGGAATGATGCTTATGAAAAGTATTTGGGCTTACGCCCAAAAGACGATATGACTGGAATACTACAAGATATTCATTGGTCTCATGGAAGCTTTGGATATTTTCCTACTTATTCTTTAGGAAGCTTTTACGCAGCACAATTTTATGAACAGGCAAATAAGGATATCTATAAGTTAGAGGATAAGTTAAAAAATGGTGATTCTAGTGAATTATTATCATGGTTACGAACCAATATTCACTCGAAAGGACATTCGCTTGAAGCGGAAGAACTATGCAAAGAACTCACTGGCAATGGTTTACAATTATATCCATTTATTAATTATATGGAGAAAAAGTTTAACCGTTTATACAACATTTCTTAAAAGTAAAACAAGGATTTTTAAAGGCTATTTCAAGAAATAAGGAAGACATCAGTTCCTTAAATCATTTTAAAAATTAAAAACTGTGAAAAAAAATCAGAATTTAACTTGTAGTCAATTGTTGACATCATCTAATTATTTAATAAGAAAGCAAACTTCTTAAACGATTGACATACAAGCCTCTAGTATTGTGTAAGAATGTAAAAAAACTACTTAACACTAAATTTAAGTCATGCTTAAGACAGTTAAAGTTTAAAAAAGCTATTTAATTAATCATGAGTTATTTTCATCATATGAAATAAATTTATAATTTTATCTAATGACACGCAACTTGAATTGCCCTTACTATGCTTTTTACGTTGTTTTTCGTGTTTTATTTTTACTAAAAAAATAGAAAGCTTTTGCTTTATATTTTGACTAAACTATTTAATAACTTAAAACCATAATTATGAAAATTCAGTTACTTTTAATTTTAGCGTTACTATTTACTTTCTCATTTGATGCATCAGCAATCAACTCTGTTGCAATCGATTCGGAAGCGAATACAACTCTTAATATTACAGGTGAAAAACAAAACGTTTTTACTAAGGCAGGAACTTGGTTCAAAAAACAACAAAACAAAGCAGTTGCATTTGTAGTAAAGAAAGCAATGGCTATCGATTGGAATGACGAAAGAACAATTCTTAAGTATTGGATTATTGCACTTATCGCTGCAGTATTATTATCTGTACTTTCAGGTGTAATTGCAGTTACAGTAGGTGGAATAGCAGGAACTCTATTATATGCTGTATCTAGTTTACTATGGTTAGCAGGAGTTATCTTATTCTGGTATTGGATATACCTTAAGTTTATCAAGTAATTTTAAACTTAATTAAGTAATACAGGAGGCTGCCAATTTTGGTAGCCTCTTTTTTATTCTATATATCCAATAAACTTAATAATGTATTGAAGAAAAAAATACAACACTCAAACGTACTAATTAACGAATAATTTATTTCGCTCTGCCCACTCGGTCCATGAACCATCATAGACACTCATTTTTACCTCCATAACTTGATTTGCAGCTAAATGGAGAATACAAGCTGTTAAACCCGAACCACAAGAAAACACAATTTCTTTCTCTGTTTCAAAAGAGCTAAAAAGTGTTTGTAATTCAGACCTAGATTTTAGTTTTCCATCCGTTGTAAGTACTTTTTTAAAAGGAATATTTGAAGAATTTGAAATACTTCCACTTTTCAAGTGAGCTCTAGGTTCTGGAGATTCCCCTGAAAATCTTCCTTCTGAACGTGCATCAATTATATGAAACTTATTGAAATGTAGATTCAACAATATATCTTCGTATTTTTTAACAAAAGCAAGGTCAGGATTAGACATGAACGTACCATTATTAGGGCGACTTAGCTTATCTCGTAGAACAGTTGCGCCTTTTGATTCTTTCCATGCTGAAAGCCCGCCATTCAATACTTTTACTTTGGGGAAACCCATAACTTTAAATATCCACCATACTCTAGGGGCAGAATAAATACCAAGATTATCGTAAACTATTACTTCAGATTGATTCGTAATTCCTACTGATTTACAAAATTCATCAAATTGCGCTTTGGTAGGAAACGTATTAGGGAAATCACTATCTTTTAAACTAAGCTCTTCTTTAATACTGACTATATGTGCACCTTTTATCATTTCATCAGGAAACTTTGGTACAAGATTAGATTTATTAGCTTTAGGACTTACGTCCAAAAAAACAACAGGAGTTGCATCATGATAAGATATTAGTTCTTGGGCTGAAATAATTGAAGAATTCAAAATATATGCTTTAGTTGATAAACCTTATTTTAAAGAGTTGATCCTTCTTGACTCTCTTTTGCCTTCTTATTATTTCTCCACCAAAGGAAGCCTAAAATGGAAACTAGAACGTAAGGAAATGCAAATATATACAGTATGCCATTATTTAATCCTTTTGCTGCCGATCCCCCATTCGCTAGATTTGATTCAGCAGACATCCTACACATAGGACATTGCGCTATCGTTTCAACTGATGGAATTATACAAATAATAAGTATAAGAACTAAAGGAATAATATATGATGGTATCTTTTTCATAACTCAAATTAATAACAAGGTGCTAGCATTAAATAACAAATAGGACCGGTCAAACAAACATACAACCAAATAGGAAAAACCCATCGAGCCATTTTCTTGTGCTTATCAACTAAATGAGCATAACCTCTTATAAAAGTAAACAAAATAAAAGGGAAAATAATTGCTGCACTAAGTATGTGAGTGATTAATAAAATAAAATAAACTGTCCTAGAAAGCCCTTCTTTGCAGTACAAAGTAGGTTCACTAGTAGTATGATATGCAACGTAAGATAACAGAAATACTAAGCTCAAGCCCATTGCAATCATTATCATATTCCTATGTGCAATGATATTCTTCTTCTTTATAAAATATAAAGCTAAGAGTAAAAAAATCCCTGTTATAGCGTTAACTGCACTGTGGAAAGGAGGTAAAAAAGAAAGTGAACCTTCTACTGGCAATTTAATATATCTCATTGCAACAACTACAATTAAAATAACTGCAGACAAACCCCATGCCCAAGGTTTCAACTTTGCCTCAATTTCAGGCCTTGGATTTAATTGATTATTTTTCATTGTCTCTAATTAAAGTCAATTTCTCTCTCTTTTTCATGGGTAATAGAATTACAGTATGTTCATATGCCCTGTTGAATTCATCTTGAGAAGTCCCATAAGTTTTTCTTATTACGTTATCCTTAGTCAGTAGAAATCTCTTGTCACTATCAAAAAAATCCACTGAAGCATCAAGCTTCAGTCTGTTGATAGAGCTTGAGAACATTGTGTCTTTCATACTAGCTAGATCCATATTATCGTAAAGTGCAGTTAATTCAAAATCCCTTCTAGATTTGAAACTTTCGGCAAGGAAATACATATCCTTTTCATCTTTTGAAGTAGATACTTTCATAAAAAGATTAACCGATTCAGGTGCAGCATTAAAAATTAATGAATCTTGCTTTAATAAAGAGTTCTTTTGCGAATTAGTGAAAGGTGTTTCACTTTTCAATTCTTCTAAGGCATCCTTACGAAATATAAATCCAGATCTCAAGTAGAGATAGCTTACGGCTGGAAAAATAAAAATTAATGAAACAACCAATATGGCTTTAAAATACTTCACATTTCTGTTTTATATGTAACAAACCAAATGTAGATTTGATCACTTGATTGGTACATTTCTTAAAATTATATATGGTCGGTAAACCGTAAAAAAAAAGTGTTTATTACTAAATAGATATCTTTAATAATAAACACTTTTGTTGAGTCAATAACTCTTATTTTGCTACTAGACTTTAGTGCAAATCTTCTTTAGTCCAATTGTACTCTAATGTTCCCATAGGCTTAGAAGAATTATTCTTCATACCAAGTTCATTTCTATCTTGTACTTTATTTCTTTTTGTCTTCCAGTAATCACCTTCAAGGAAAAATGCAATGATTGCCCATACTAATAAAAGTACTGGTAAAAGAACAGATCTTACTAATCCAGGTACTTCATATCTCATGTGCATAAATTCATAAATAATGAATTTCGCTTTATATATGGAAAGTGCAATGATTAAAAGAGCACATACATAAACTACCCATTTAATATCACCCATACCTTCTAAGATATGTCCTTTACCAAATAATGATACACCAACTTCAATAAGTGTTATAACTGCAAGGATTCCTAATCCCACATATACTTGTCTTATAGCTTTTTCGTAATTCTCGTGAGCCATTTTTTTTTAATTTTTAGAGTGTATTAAAGTAAATAAAATACTAAGAAAACGAATACCCAAACTAGATCGACAAAGTGCCAATATAGTCCTATTTTCTCTACCATTTCATAGCCATTCTTTCTCTTGACATAAACTCCACTTGCGGAATTCAGCATAATAATAATTAAGAAAACGACACCTGAAAAAACGTGAAATCCATGAAATCCTGTAATAAAGAAGAAAAGAGCACCAAATGC
>CAYOIL010000221.1:0-6989 GCA_964403985.1 uncultured Saprospiraceae bacterium | reverse complement strand
ATCTGTTACCGTTACTGTATATGTTCCGCAGACATCTGTTGCATTTCCACCATTAATACCCGCTAAACCACCACCTGCTAAAGGAGCACAGAAACTATAAACAATTGTATGGCCTTCAGTATCAGTAGCACCATGGTCAAAAGCTAAAGGTAAGTTGTTGCAAATTACTGCTGGCGGGAAATTATTAAAAGTTGGAGAATTATTGCATATTTCTTGTGCCTTTGAAGTAATCGTAACAGCGAATGTTACACCTGTTTCTTCTGGACCGATAATATTTGTTATAGTATTATTTCGACAACATCTTTGATATGCTATTTGGTAAGACTTATCACTAACTGGAAGTAAAAAGTTAAATTCATAAGTTCCAATATCCAAACAAACATCAGGGGGAACTTCAATACAAGGATCGTCAGTAACTTCTACATCATTCTGAAGTGAAACAGTAGAGGTAGTCTGATCAACATAGGACCAATCTTGATCTTCGCCTTCAAACACATAGAAGCTCGCATTAAAATCTAAGCTAGCTCCTCCTCCTGCACAATCTCTGTACATCTTTGCTGTAAATGAAAGGTCTACATAATCTACACCATTAATAGTTTGAATCCCATTACAAACATAAGTTATATCCCCGCCTATAAGATGGGCAGCTGTCAAATTATTAGTAAAGAAATATAGTAGTAATATAGTTGGTAGTGAATACCTAAATTTCATATAATAATAATTGATTATCTACAATCCTTAAATCTACAAATTATTATTAAACATGAACTTGTAATTAATATTAATTCTGTTAATTGTCTGCTATGTTTATTGTAATTCAGTTAATTCAGCAAATATTTTCTCCTTAGAAAGTTTTTCGTATGCTGTTTTTATAAAAATATCGTAGTCTGATATTAGTTCATTTGCCTTGACATTGTTACCTAGTTGTTGATATATATTTGAGCTTAAAACATTTTTAGCAAGTATAAAAGAAGAGTTTTCGAAGTTGAAATTTGCATTTAAGTAATTGTTTACTGCCAAATCTATTTTTCTATCTGTAGCAGAATTGTAATTACCATTAGGACATATTTCCTTGATTATTTTATAAGATCTAGTTGAAATGTTCTCTAATATAGAATAAATAATATTTTGATCTTTTTCTGTCCATTTGATTGAAAAGTCAGGTTCTATTCCTCCGTTTGAATTTATTTTCCTGTTAAACTCTTTTGTGTAAAATACTAAAGAAGAATCCTGACTTGTCTCATTATATGGACGTTGAATAGACCTTCCACTAGGAGTGTAATATCTAGCAGTAGTCAGTCTTAAACCACCGCCATTCGACAGCTTGAATTGCTCTTGTACTAAACCTTTTCCAAAGGTTTCACTTCCCACTATTATTGCTTTGTCCCAATCTTGCAAAGCACCAGCAATAACTTCACTTGCACTTGCCGACCCTTCATCAACTAAAACAGCCAATTTATTAATTTGATAAAAAGGTCTTCCTGTAGTATTATATTCAGACTTTCTATTATTTCTATCTTCGGTATAAACAAGTAAACGTTTGTCTTCTACAAAGAATTGATTTAAAATTTTTGTTGCTTCAGGTAGATAACCACCGGGATTGTTTCTTAAATCCAAAACCAGTTTTTCAATAATTTTATCTTCTTGCAATGCCTCCAAAGCATCTATAATACCTTCATAAGTTTTATCACTAAAGCGTAAAATGTTTATATAGGATAAATCATTAACTTTAAAATAATCGACATTTGGAGCCTTTATATCATCAGATTCAACCTTAATTGTGTTTACTGCTCCATTTGCATTAATTATTGAAAGATTGAAAGAAGTCTTATTTGTTGATTTTAAAAATTCCCACTGTTCTGTTGCACTCCTACCCTGTCCTGCTAATAAAGTATCATTTGAACTAATTATTAAATCTCCATATTGCAGTCCTGCTTGTTCAGCCGGACTATTTTGTAAAACATTAATAACCCTTAATGTATCATCTAAAATTATAGTTTCAACGCCCATTCCAGTATAATAACCTGACATTCCTTCGTTTACTCCAGTAATATCATTAGGAGAAATATAAACACTATGAGGATCTAATTCATTTAAAATAGCTTTAGCTGCAATTTCTACTAAAAGTTCAGTATCAACACTATCTACATATCGATTATCAATGTATTTAATTATTTCTTGAAGTGTTTGTTCACTTTTGCTTTTGGACGAAAGTCCATTAATAAAATCAGTGTTACCTATATTTTCGGTTGAAAATCTATTGCCAACTATCATCCCTATTGCGGCACAAATAGCCAGTAATATAGGAAGCCAAGTTTTGTATGTGTATTCTTTTTTATTTGTCATATAAATAGATATGCAGTAAAGGTAAAATATTAGTTTTTAAAGTAATTCTTATCTCAACAAAAAGTTTAATATCTCCTTGTTTAAAATACATAAAATTAGACATAACATACTGGTATTGTTAGAGTAAGCGATCTATTGTTACAATAAATGAATATATATTGTTTCAAAATATTTAATCTAAAATTTGATAATATGAAGAATTATTCATTTATTGCCGACTGATGAATAAAACATTTACAATTGAAAACTTTCAATCATAAAATTTCAAAATCACAATGAGTAGGGTAAAATTTGACATGGAATTTATTTTCCGAGCTTCTCCTGCAATTATATATCGCTTTTTGACAACACCTTCTTGTTTGGTAAGATGGTTTAGTGATACAGCTGATATTACTGGAGATGTATATACTTTTTCATGGGATGGATATGATGAAGTTGCAGAGTTAATTGATGATATAGAAGAAGAAAGACTTCGTTTTCACTGGGAAGATGGAGAAGACGGTGAATATCTTGAGTTTAGAATGTACAAAAGTGATATCACAAATCAAACAATTCTTGAAATAACTGACTTTACAGATGACGATGAAGTTGATGATCAAAAACAATTATGGACTTCTCAGCTTGATAAAATGAGAGCCGAGATGGGGGGCTAATTAGAAATATTGTCCTATACCAATAATTAGTTGATCCCTATTTTGATTGTATTCAATAGCATAATCTATCCGAAGTATAGCATTAAATATTTTTGTGTAATGTATCCGCACTCCTATTCCTGTCGATAGGTAATTTTCTAAAGTTGCCATAGCAAATTCTTCACCAGGTAATCTAAGTAAAGAGGCATCTGAAAACAAAATTCCTTGTAAAATGATATGATTATATTTAAATAATTCTTGTCTAAATTCAATATTGAAAGTAGACACAGCTGTTCCTCTATCAATCCTATCGCCTACTCCTCTTACATTTTTATAACTATCAATAACAAATGGTGCAAAAGGTGAATCGTTATTAGTTGATGTTCCACAATTAATTCGATATGCTAATTCTCTTTTTTGTGCAAGTCTAAAGTAATGAACATAATTGATAGTCATAATATGAAACAACTGATTATATTCTAACGTATATACATTTTGATAATCAAATCGCAAATCATAATTTTTCCGATAAATACCATCATATTGTAAGCTATTATAACCAACTCTCCATTTCGTTAAAAACTTATTAAGAGATAAATCTAAAGGCCCAGGTACATCAGATTGAAGTATACTGTAATAGTTTTCTTGAAAAAATGAAATTCCAAATATACCAGAAAAGCCATTTCCATTTTGATATCCTATTTCACTTCCAAGTTGATTTATTGTAAAATCATAATCAAATCGTCCTGCTCCTTCAAAATTTACTGGCTCTATAGATTCCCATCTTAATAGACTGACTCCTAAAGATAATTTTGAATTATAGATCCTGTTTTTTTTGTAGAATATTTCTCCGCTATGCCTACTTTGATTGTTTTGGTAGTAAATTAAAAGTTCATTTCCTTTGCCAGATAAATTTAAATCTACAAGCCCTATTTGAAACCATTTGTTAGTGGGTTGTAGGCCAAAATTAAAAATAGGCAACAAAGTTTTTTGCTCATTTACGAATACTTGTAAAAATCGACTATTTTGCTTGGTTACAACTTGATATCTAGTGTCATAAATTCCATTAATAGAATTTAGAAAATTGACTTTTTCATCTACTTCCGTACGTGAATAGAATTGATTTGGGTTTAAACCCAAAATTGTCAATAAATAACTGTCTTGTGTTTTGGTGTTTCCGAAAAACTCTATCGTATCAAATGTAATTACAGTATCTTGAATTTGGCATAAAGATTCCTTCTGTGCTTCAAAATCTAAAGAAAAATTAGGCTGAATTAATTGCGATAAAATACATAAAAGAAATAAAATCACTGTAAATTATACCTTAATCCTATATTAAAAGTGTCAGCTGTCCCGTCATTAGACAGTATGAATTTATTTCTAAAAAGAGTATATAAAAGTTCAACTTCAAAATCTGATGAAATTTGATATTTTACACCTGAACCTACTTGATAAAAATAATCAAAAGATTTTTGCCAATATGGACTAAAACCTGATATTATATATAACGTAGATTTAGGAGTAGGGAAATAGCTGCCGATTACAGTAACTGGAGTAGAAACTCTAAATGCATGATTTTCAACATTGAATCCTATATCTTCTATGAGAAAATCTAATTCGGTAAAAAGTGAAAAAGAATTACTTAAAGTAAAATCATTGAAAAATTGAGTATTCCAAAACGCGCCATTCCAATCAATATAGGGTTTGTCAGATGTTCCTGCTAAATTTTTTCCAATCGGGAAAGTTAAAGTTGATTGTATTGAAAAATTACTCCATTTTGGAATAGGAGCATATCGAATCATAGGACCTAAGGCAGTCAAACCAATTCTTTTGTTATCTATATTCCGAAAGCCAATTATGTCAAAAGGAGATGAATCTCCTGTATGGTTACTGACAGCCCGAAATCTACCCGAAATACCTACATTAAAGCGATTGTTTACACCATATAAACCACTAAATATAGTAGTGAAAAAAGTTGACCTTTGGTTATCAACATTTTGAGAATATAAGTTATTAAAGAATTTAAACTCATAGGTTCCTTTTGGAATAGTTGATGAAACAACATATCGAAAATCTGAGTTTGAAGAAGAAAGTGGTTTAGGTTTTTGATCATTTAACGTCCAATCATAATCGTAATAACTAATTACACTTTTACGATTGATTGGTTCGCTTTTATATAAGTTAATGAACTCTATAGTTGTTTTTTTACTTCCTCCAAAATCATTAATATACCAATTGAATATTTGTGAAAGTTCTATTTTATCATCTTTTACCTTTAAAAATGATGGGTTATCTAAAGATTTAGTAGTCTGAAATGCTAATGAATTGGAAATAGTACTTGCTGTATAAATTTCAGTTGAAACCGGGGGACAATCTATTGCACCACAATTTAAAACAAAATGCAATCGGGGTTCATTGAATACTTTTAATAAATATTCTTTTTCATACCGATTAAGCGTTGTTTCAACTCTTTCAAAGAGATACTTTTTATTATCAAAAAAACCATTTATCTCTTGAACTGATGAAATAGGATAATTTTCTGCAATAGAACTAATTACAATAAAATTATATGCATTAATTCGAAATGCTAAAAGTTCATCTGAATCTAATGATTTAGTATTAGCATTTGCAATGAAATCTTTTAAAGTGATTAAGTCTGGTGATTTAGATAGTTCTTCATAGTTTACTAAACCATTCTCTATATATGTTTGAAATACCTTAGAAAGTTTATTGTTAAAATTGTCAAATGTTAATTCTTGAGCGAAAGAATTAGAAATGAAGGCAAGAAAAATAGCTAATGATAGGTAAATCTTCATCTTAAATATTTAGTTATAAATACTATATGACTTGCCTTCCATAAGGTTGCTTTAAAATGCTATTGTTACCAATACTTTAAAATATTTTACTAATTGATAGCAGGCGTAATCCCACCTTCAGACAGAATGTCGTTATAATATTTCTTCAACCATTTATTTGACCATCCCTTTAGCATTGTAGTTGACATGATATCTTTAACATCATCTCTCGACATTTTAACTTCAGATAAAATTACTTCAATATTATTTTGACTTAGAGCCAAAGTTTTAACTGCAAAAAATAAAGGCCACATACATGCTAATCTAATTCTATGTTGATGTGTAGGGAAAGCAGCAATATATTCTAATCCATGCCGTAAATGACGTTCTGCTTTTTGAGTAAGTTTGTTTATAACTTTTAATGCTTTGTGCTCATTTTCTTTTTCAAACAATTGATCTCTAGAAATACCAGCTTCATCTAAGAACTCTTGGGGAGTGAATACCCACCCTCTTTCATAATCAGATTTCATTCCTCTTAAAATATTAACTGTCTGAAGTGCTAGACCATACTCACGTGAAAGTGGCATTAGCTCATCTTTCATAGCAGCTATTTTGGGCGAATGGTAAGCAAACACATCAGTTATTAAATATCCCACTCTACCTGCTACTTCATGCATGTAATCATCCATTTCTTCCTCTGTTTGGATATATGGACCTTTTTCCTGCCATCTAGCCATTCCTTCTGTAGTATTAGAAACATGTTTTTTGATAGAATCTTTTATTTCTTCTGGAAAAGAATTTAGATGGTCTACTAAGACACCTGCATTTTTAGCTACGCTTACTTCTGGGTCTTCACCATCTAAGTCATTTAATTGACTTGTTAGTTCTTCAACTGAATTTTTACCATCTAGAATTTCATTCCAGAGATTAAGTAACTTTACTTTACGAGCAGGAGCCATTACTTCATTATCTTCAAGTATATCACTTACTCTTAGTAATAAATAAGCTAGAGTAATAGAGTCCCTCACTATTCCTGGCAATTGCTTCACTGATAAAGTGAATGTCCTACTAACGGACTCCAACATTTTAGCATAATTAATCATAGAAAATACTTTGATTTTAAGAGCGACACAAATATAGCTAATATAATCCTTTAGTTATAATGTAGTTCCCCCAAAAAACTAGACTGGTACTTAAGTTTGATAAAACTTTATAA
>CAYOIL010000220.1:852-6997 GCA_964403985.1 uncultured Saprospiraceae bacterium | reverse complement strand
ATATTCTCCTTCTTGAAGAAACTGAACTTCAATATTAGCAACATCAACTGCCGAAGTAATATCTACTGTGGGAGGATCGAACGTCCATTCATAACAAACATATGTACTATTAAGTAAAGTTGGCAAGGTACATACTCCACCAACGGCTGTACATTCTGATACATCAAATTGCACAAAATCAGTTTCTTGCATACAATCCTCAATAGGAGAATGAGAAATTTCATTATCAACTCCTGTTGTTAAGGTATAATTATCGTCATAAATTCCAGAGAGCACATTTACAGTATAATCACATACTGAGCCTCCATATCCATCAAGAATCAGGTAATAAGTTTCTCCCGGTGTAAAATTGCTTTCAGTTAAAATAAAACAATTTTCATTGGGTTCAACATCACAAACAACAAATGAACTTGCGGCACATCCTGTGGCAATAGAGGCTTGCATCCCTGTTCCTCCTACTCCAGAGGTACAAGTACCTGGGCATATTTGAATACTAACAGTGGATTCACAAGCAATAAACTGATACCATACAGCATTTTCTATTGATCCTTCATTACATAAATTGGGAAAGGGAGGCATTACTGCAGCTGTGGGTAAATCTCCAGTTACAGTTAGGTTATCACCACACATTGGAATTGCCGATTGACAGGTATTGCCATTGCCCAAAGTTGGAAAATTACAAGCTCCACTTAAAGAAATAGAGCATAATAATAGTAATAAGCTAGTTACAACTTTGTTCATGAATTGTTTTGTAGTAAATATATGTTCCGCAGGGCTTGTCACCGGCTTTAATGATGACAGCAATCCATTAAACAACGCTGCGTTTTTCTGCTTATTATATGCCATATCCTTTTCTTCCCTATTCTATTACAAGTTCTTCATCTTTTCGATGCGCTTTGTATCGCCCTTTACCAAATTTTGTTCCATTAAACTCTACTGTTTTTCTTAATTCTGTCTTTTTAGCTTCATCTAATTTATTAAACTCAGCACATTTTTTTGAACAGCTCGATTCATAATTTTGGGCGCAAGCCTCACATTGTATAAACAATATATGACATGCATCATTTGCACAATTTTTATGATCGTCACAAGCAATTCCGCATTGATGACATTTCGAGATAATTTCTTCACTTATTCGCTCACCCAATCGATCATCAAAAACAAAATTCTTTCCTATATATTTATTCTCTAATCCTTGTTCCTTAACCTGTCTTGCATATTCTATTATCCCTCCTTCTACCTGATACACTTTTTCAAAACCATTATGTTTCAAGTAGGCAGAAGCTTTTTCACATCTGATCCCTCCTGTACAATACATAATAATGTCGCGATCCTTCTTTTCTTCTAGAATTTCTATTACTACAGGCAAAGCTTCTCGGAAAGTCTCTACATCTGGTTTTATTGCATTTTTAAAATGGCCCACTTCACTTTCGTAGTGGTTCCTCATATCGATTACAATTGTATTTTTCTTTTCGGTTAACTTGTTGAATTCTTGAGCGTTCAGGTGTTGACCTTTATCAGTAACATCGAAACTCTCATCGTTTAATCCATCCGCTACAATCTTAGCTTTTACTTTGATGGCAAGTTTGTAGAAAGACTTTCCATCATCTTCTATCGCAATATTTAATCGGATATTTTTTAAAAAGTCGACTGAATGTAGAGTTGCCACAAAATCTTCATATCGAGCACTTGGAACTGATACTTGTCCATTGACTCCTTCTGAAGCGACATAAATTCTTCCGAATACGCCACATGGTGCTAGGATGCTATATAAGTGATCTCTAAATATTTCAGGATTCGCGATTTTCGCGTACTGATAAAAAGAAAGTGTAATTCTTTTTTCCTTGCTTTTCGCAAGTTTATCTTTAAGTAGTCTTTTGTCTACTTTATTATGAAGAGTTTTCATTCTTTGTCCAATTGCAAGTTAGATGAATGTAATACCAACAATAAATTAGTATAATAAGCCGCAAATGTAAGTTATTCTATTGGTTCATATAGCTAGTTCAAAGATATATTTCGACATTTTGTAGAAAAGATAATACAACAAATAAGGATTTTATATCATTATAGTACCTTTGCTACTTAAATTGAATAGACACGTGAAGAGAGCGACTATAGTTACAACAATTGTTTTGTCAATATTATTTATTGATCAAGCAATTAAAATATACATTAAAACCCATTTTTATTTAGGCGAAAGTGTGTTGATTTTTGGACAAGAATGGGCACAACTCCGTTTTATTGAAAATCCAGGAATGGCATTCGGAATGGAATTCGGTGGGGTAACTGGAAAATACATCTTAAGTGTTTTCAGAATATTAATGTCTGCTTTCCTTATTTACTTCGTAGGGCAATTGATAAAAGCCAAAGAACCCAAAGGTTTTATTGCTGCTTTTTCTCTCATAATTGCCGGGGCTATAGGTAATATATTGGATAGTATATATTTCGGCTTGATTTTCGGATCAAGTTATCATAAACCTGCTGTATTTTTACCTCCTGAAGGTGGTTATGCTCCTTTTTTGCAAGGAAAGGTTGTCGATATGTTTTACTTTCCTATGATTAAAGGTCACTATCCCGATTGGGTTCCTTTCAAAGCAGGTGAATATTTCGAGTTTTTTCGCCCTATTTTCAATGTAGCTGATGCTTCTATTACTGTAGGTGTTTGTATAATTATTCTCTTTTATAGAAAGTTTTTTATCAAAAAGAAGGATGAAACTATTGCACCTACTCCTCAAGTGGACCCATCGTAAATCGAATATATTTTATTGTTTTCTTATTTTCTAGATGCTTTTTTTCGTAATAGGTTTTAAATATTAAATCTTCGAAGTCTAGTGGTTTAGAATAGATATCATTATTATCATATGATACTTTAACGAATGGAGTTTCCTCCAAAATTTCTTGAGTATATGTATACAGTTCATCGCTATCGGTCTTGAGCTGAATGATTCCATTTTCGGCAATAAGGGAACGATATGTATTCAAAAACCTAGGAGATGTCAACCTTCGATTTGCTTTTCCATATCTCAGAAATGGATCGGGAAAAGTTATCCAAATTTCATTAATCTCACCTTTTTCAAAAAAATTGGCAATTTTTTCAATTTTCATTCGTAAAAATGCCACATTATCTAAGCCTTCTTCCATCGCTATTGTAGCGCCTTGATGAATTCTAGCACCTTTTATATCAACCCCAATGAAATTTCTATCAGGATATTTTCTAGCAAGTTGCAAGGTGTATTCTCCTCTTCCACATGCTAATTCAACTGTTATAGAATTAGTATTCTTAAAATGCTTAGATGCCCAAAGTCCTTTCATTTCAACTATTTCACCATTCTCTCCACGGAGTTCAGGGATCATAGGATGAAAGTTCTCATATACATTTTTGAATGATCTTACCTCATCGAATTTCTGTAATTTTCTTCTTGCCATTGCGCAAAGTTAGGTGATTATCGTAATTCCGAAAATAAATCTTTTACTTTTGGAGTAAATCCAAAACCCAAAAGCTAATGAAATTCATATTTTCTCTTTTTATATGTTCTCTTTTCATTGTTTCTTGCAAAGATCCAGTTTTACCTCCAGCGGTAAAACCAAGTTCATCTCCTACAAAAGATATGATAGATGATGCTTTTAAAACCAATAAAGGAAGAGATGTATGGCAAAGACCTGGTGAAATATTGGATTTATTAGGTGAATTAAAAGGTAAAACGGTAGCTGATATTGGTGCAGGAACAGGATTCTTTTCTTTTCGTTTATTGTTTAGAGAAGCAAATGTAATTGCGGTGGATATTGATCCTGAAATGCTAACAATCATTAATGATTTCAAATTAAATCTAGACGAAAATACAAAAACTCGTCTTTCAACTCGACTTGCTTTACCTCAAGATTCTAAAATACAAAAAGACGAAGCTGATATATTTTTAATCATAAATACCATAGGATATATTGAAAATCGAAGTGCTTATTTAAAGCATTTATACGATTTACTTCCCGAAGATGGAAAAATAATGATTGTAGATTTCAAACGTAAATCCTTACCTATTTCTGCATCTCCTATAGAAAATAGAGTTCCATTGTTTGAATTGGAAAATGATATTAAGGATGTTGGTTTCGAAATAAGGGAATCTAATGACAAGATGCTCGATTATCAATATGTATTAATAGGGGGAAAATAATAAATACAATTATAAGGCTTTAATCCGTTCGTGTAATCTGTCAATAGAACCAGTGTCGACATTGTTCTGTATAGCAATCTCTTTGGCTAATTTAATTGTTTGTAAGGCTTTCCTTTTGTTCTTATTCAGATAATATAAATTGGCCAAGGCATCATACAACTTATAATAACTTCCACCTTGAATCTCGATTGCGTTTTTAGTAAGATCTATTATTTCTTCTATATCGATGTCTACCGCACTGTCTTCATAAAAAGTAGCAACTTTCTCGATAACCATAAAATCGTCCGCATTCGTTTTTAAATAATCTAAAGCGGTTAACACATAATCGTGATAATTCTGTTCAACTTCGTATCTATTCAACATATAATTGAAAGTAGCAACATCTGCAACATCAGGATCCAATAATGTAAATAATTCAAGAGACTCATCTTTGTCGGGTCTAGGGTA
Source organism: uncultured Saprospiraceae bacterium (assembly GCA_964403985.1). GTDB lineage: Bacteria > Bacteroidota > Bacteroidia > Chitinophagales > Saprospiraceae > JAHDFB01. The sequence goes on along the minus strand of CAYOIL010000220.1, from coordinate 2,381 downwards.
CCTTTGAAAAAGAGAAAGGTTTACCATTATAGAGATAGATCTATCCACTGATTCTTTAGAAAATAATGCATTATACTCTTCTCTATTATTTACAATATGCTTGAACTTATCGGACTGAGTCGATCGAACAAAATCATAAATAAAGCGCATGTTTTTCTCTGTAGTCCAATTTTCTTGGGTTTTCAAATAATCATTGGCAGCTGCCCAATGCGAACCATCTTGTAACTGGAGTTTTAGATAAGTCAGATTAAAAAGATAGTCTGGATTTTTAGAAGCTTGATCTTGTGTATAAATTATAGTTTCTTCAGGTTTTACTTCGATTGGAATATCACTACTTGGTAATTGAGATAATTTTCCAATTGTTGAAGTTTCTTTATCTGCAATTTTAATTTCATTGTCTTTAGACTTGATCGTCGCAGGATTCGAAGAAGGTTTTTTATTATTTGTTTGAACTGACGCTGTAGTTTCATTGGATGAACTTGGTGAGGTCGTTTCAATAGAAGTTTCCGTTGAAGCTAGGATTCCTGGATTATATACAGCATTATGGTGATAGGATCCTATGGAAAGTAATTCGTCAGAAGACAAACTCCCTTCACTTACATACTTAGCATTTCCATGTTTATCAAGAATGAGTAAAGTAGGAAGGAAAAAAACATCATATTTAGTTCGGATTGCCTCTCCATATTGGCTATCCATATCGATTCTAACATTGATATATTTTTCATTAAAATAAGCACCTAAGTCGTGATCTTGAAATTGGATATCCATTAGTTTGCAAGGACCACACCAAGGGGCATAAGTATCAATAAATATATTTTTATCTTCGATTTTAGCAATCTGAATTGCTTTCTCCAGCCAATAACCGTCGCGAAACTCTACACCCTTTTTTTGGGCTGAGATACTAGATAAACCTAGACATAGAAGTAGTAATATGAAGAATGTTTTCTTAATTTTTATGAAGTTTGCTTTTCAATATAATTAATAAGGTTTAGTAGGTGTTTTTTGGTTGCTCCATCAGTTACTTTCGCTTCAGCTTTCTTTACATATTCTAAAGCTTCTTTATTCTTTTTTTGTTCGAGAAGAATTTTCGTGTAGAAAGTAATATCGTTTTTATTAGTTGATTCTGCTAAAGGTGCTTTAAGGGTTTCCGCTGCTAATTGCAGGATGTCTTGATTTTTTGGAAATAAAGACATAGCATTTTGAGCCCATTTAATTTTAGCAGGAGTGGATGTTAGAGTTTTAATAAATTTTTTACTGTTTTTTGAATATTCGGCTACATTTTCTTCTTGAGCAGCTTTCTTCATATAAGACTCTGCTAAAAAAGTTTTGTATTCGGATTTGTTATATTTTTTTACAGTTTTAGTTGCGAGGTTAAGAAGTTCTGTACTTTCGAACTCTAAGGCTTTTCTTAGTGTTCTATTAGCACCGTACATTATTTTTTCAGTAAAGGCTTCTTGTCCCATTTGCTTAATGTACATGTCTTTATTTTCAAGCATTTGTTCGAAGACTTTAGAATCTAATTCGGAAGC
>CAYOIL010000220.1:0-842 GCA_964403985.1 uncultured Saprospiraceae bacterium | reverse complement strand
AAAGTCAGATTTTTGTTGAGGGGAAAGGTCTTTATTTTGAAGAAGAAATTCGTTGGCTATTTTCAGGGAAGATTTATTTGATTTATTTAGTGCATTGACATAGGCGATCGTATTTTCATACGATCGATCGCCGGCATCGTAGGCTTTTTTGTAGTTTAGTGAGAAGTCGTATTTTTCAATTATCTCTTTTCCAAGACCTAAGAGAGCGTCGAGGGATTTTCCGCCTACTGTTTTCTTTACAATTTTCCCATCGCTATCTAAGAAAAAGAGTGTTGGATAAGCCGAAACTGGATAGTTTGAACCAAACTCTCTTCCATTGGGTTTTTCCATATCAATTTTTAAATTGATAAAGTTTTCGTTGAAGAATTCTCCTGCACTGGCTTGGCTAAAAACTTGTTTTGACATTCTTTTACAAGGTCCACACCATGTGGTATATGCATCAACAAAAATGATTTTTTCTTGTTTTTGAGCTTCCTTTATAGCTTCTTGATACGTTCCGTGAAAGAATTCTATTCCTTGAGCTTGGATTGCAACAAAACAAAAAGAAAGAACTATTGATAATAAAGACTTCATATGAAAAATTTAGACCCAAAACACAAAGTTGGGAAATGTACTGCTAATTACGCAAATTATAACATAAAAATCAGTTTTTACATTCATTAAGTGAAGTACTTAATTCTTTCTTAACTATTTGAATTTTCTAGTATACAAGACGTAGTGTAAATAATTGGTGGAATTGATGCAAGTAAACACATTTTTTCAAGCGTTTTATGCTTAGGAGTTTTATACTGTAGTTCCCCCAAAAAACTAGACTGGTACTTAAGTTTGATAAAACTTTATAA
>CAYOIL010000219.1:0-7070 GCA_964403985.1 uncultured Saprospiraceae bacterium | reverse complement strand
TTGGCTAAATGCAATACGGCTTTGCCGAACAGCAATTAGCCGTTAATGTTGTGCATAATGCGAAAATCGTGCTGAAATTGAACATTTGAGCTTAAAAAGCCAACCGCACAAACAGCACATTTGGTTTTTCCCAAGCTGAACCCAACGCTTAAAAAACCAAAAGAGCTGTTTTCTGCCTTTGCGCTCAAATAAATTAGTATAACTGAAAAAAATCACTCTGGAAAAAGTATCTTTTGCGAAAGAATTACCAACTGAATGACGTTAAACCAAATTTTCGATAAAAATCTACTAAGTGTAAGAGCATATAATGTTTGTGGTCAGAATGATTTATACAATCTCGATTTAATATTAGACTACTTTGAAAAAAACATCTCATTCAAAAATTTGAGAAACTGTGGGAATGGAACCAATGAAGAATTAATAGAATTCTGCAAAAAACAACTATCCGAAAATTCAGACCCACAAATATCAACAACTGACAAAAAAACATATACTGATTTAGCCTCTTCCCTTTCAAGAAAACAAAGAGAAGTCATAAATAGTTTTATCTATATCAACAATTCAGGTTTATCAAATAGAAGTCAAAATGCTGTAAAGCTACATCTTCAGGGAAATCTAAAAATAAAGAATTTTTCACGAAAAATACTTGATAGAAATCTTGATGTAGGGAATATGAAAAATGTCGGGAAAAAGTCTGTTCCAGAGATTGAAATGTACATTGACATTGTTAGAGAATTCTTTGATAAAATACAGGCCATAGAAGATGATAAAGAACTCACGCTTTTAAGAAACCGCTTTTTAATTCAGAAAACCTTTTCTCTAAATCAAGTACCAGAAGAAGTACTGAAATCTGAATCAATATTTCTGCTTACTAAATATCTTTTAAAACAGAATGCTTTCTTTGACAAAAAAGAAACACTTATCATTAAAAAATCACTCAATGTATACGATGAAACTGAAGAAGTGCTTCTTGAGGATATTGGCAAATTATTGGACTTGTCAAGAGAACGTGTAAGACAAGTACGGAAGAAATGCCTTGAAGAACTTAATACTAAATTTGAGTTCTTAAGCAATTTTAATGATGACTTATATTCCAATTATGGTATTGAGGAAAATTCAACTTTCATATTCGTTACTGACGAGCTTAAAAATCAAATAAATAAAATAAGCGAATCTAATTTTTCAAATGATTTTATAACATACATTTTATACGCCTATCAAGCTGAAAATTATGATTTAATCGGTAACGTAGAGGATGTTCTACAAACTAACTATTTTAACCACAGAAATAGGCATAATTGGCATTCATTTTATTTAGTACACAAGAAAATATCATCTTCATTTGATTTTGTCAATTTCTTAAATGATGTAAGTAACCGATTAAATGAACGCATTACAGAAACATATACATTCAATTTTAAAAGCTATTTATCCAAATTTCTTATTGACAATCAATTAGAGCTACTCAATGAAATAATTCCAATCGCAGAAAAAATTGTATTTGAAGAACTCAATGTCATCATCGATTTAGAAGACAACATATCATTCAAAAGAAACACTTCTAAACTCGCCTATGAATATGCTTACGAAGCATTAGAGCATCTCGGAAAGCCCTCAAAAGTAAAAGAAATAGTTGCGGTCACTAATGAATTGCATCCCAATTATGATACTGATGAAGGTAAAATTAGAGCTTGTATGAAAAGAAAACACGGTTTTGTTCCAATTGGACGACGAAGTGTTTTTGGACTGAAAAAATGGGAAAAAGAATTAGATAACTTTAAAGGAGGAACAATCAGAACAATTTCAGAGGAGTTTCTTCAAGGCTTTGATGAACCAAAGCACAAGAAGGAGATTGCAAAATATGTAAAACAATATCGGCCAAAAACCAATGCCAACAGTATCTATAACAATTTGTACGTAGATGAGTCCAGAACATTTGTTTTTTTTGAAAATTATATGATTGGACTTGCATCAAAGAATTACTCAGAAAAGTATGAATTATTGAGTAAAACAGCACCACCAACAAAAAGGACTTGGGAAGAAAGTTTAGAAGCTTTAGAGCAATTTATAGCAAGTAATGGAAGGTTACCTTATTCGAGCAGTTGTCCAGAAGAAGAACAAAAGCTATATAGATGGCTAAACGTACAAAAAGGTAAGGCCAAGCGCAATAAACTTGAAGATATTCAAAAGCAATCCATTCAATCCATAGTTCTAAGATTTGAAGATACGATTGGACAAAGAAGAACTAATAATGATATGCGATATGAAGAACTTAAACTGTTTGTAAACCAGTATTCAAGACTTCCGAGTGCTAATAAGGATGGCGAACAAAATTTATACGCATTTCATAACAAGCAAAGAAAGAAATATGAAGCTGGCGAACTTGATGAAGACGATAGGCAAAAGTTGATTGAAGTAGCATTATTATTACAAAAACAAGATATATGATAAAAGAAACCAAAGAGAAGCAAAATAACAGGCTGAAAGAAATTAGTGAAGAAAATGGGATTGACTTCGATTCTATGCAATTGCTTGTAGATTCTGTGAAGACGAAAAAACTCTTCAAACGGAACAATTATCATTTTCAAAAAATTAATGACACAATCGAAAAGGCTATCAAATGAAATTTAGTAAAATAGAAATTGAAAATTTTAGGCAATATTACGGCATTGTGGATATTGATTTATCAACTGATAAACAAAAAAACATTATTGTCATAGGTGGTCGGAATGGATATGGAAAAACCAATCTTTTATTGTCTGTTGTCTGGTGCTTATATGGAGATAAAATCTCTCAAATAGACGACCATTTTAAAAAAGAAATCCAAAAAGAAAAGAATTATTCTTCTTTTATGCAACAGTCAATTAATTGGACGGCAAAAAAGGAAAACATTGACAACTTCTCTGTTACGATTCGTATTGATGAAACTGAACTACCAGAATTAAAAATGCTCAATTCTAATTCGGCAGACGCTGTTATAATTAAGCGAGAATTTAATGTGAACACTATGCAGGAGGGCTTGCAGATAATAGACCCAACTTCAAATATTGAATTGTTCAGCGATGAAGATGATAAAATTAACTTTATAAATGATTACATCATTCCGATAGACGCAGGAAAATTTGTATTCTTCGATGCTGAAAAAATAGCAGAAATTGCAAATTTATCCATAAAGGACGAAGGTAGTTTTATCAATGATGCCCTCGGCAAAATTTTGGGATTGGACACTTATGAGACGCTTATTGACGATATAGAAACTTACATCAACAATTTAAAGAAAGAAGGTGCTACCAAAAATTTGCAGGAACAGATAGCAGATAAAGAAAATGCAATAAAACTTTCAGAGATTTCAATTGAAAGATTCGAGGAAGAAAACGCTGATAGATTAAAGGAAATTGATAAGCTTAAAAAAAGCATCCGAGAGTTCGATAATTTGATTTCAAGCCAAAGTAAACAAGGTAATTCAAAATTTGACCGCGAAGCAATTCTAACAGAAATAAACGATTTGAAAGCAAAAGAAACGGAATTAGCTGAAAAATTTAATGAATTGAGCGAAATACTTCCGCTTACAATTCTTTCGGGTAAACTGGAAGAAGTTAGTGAACATATCGAACAGCAAGAATCAAATTTAGTAACTGAGAAAATTGCATCAGACAATTCTAAGAAAATTGAAAACTTCATAGAACAATTATTTAACAAACCACCAGAACCCGAAAACTCTACCTTTTCACTAAAGGATAAGATGTTCTATTACAACAAAGCACAGGACTTAAGCCATAAACTTTTCAGTCAAGACAACCAGATTGTTACTGAATTAGAATTTGAACACGATTTAAGTAATGCAGATAAAAAGATGATTCAAGATGCAATTGACTTGGTCAATACGCAATCTAAAGACTTTTTCGAGACCACTATTGATGAATATAACGCTACAAAAATCAAGTTATCAGAACTGAACAATAAACTTAGTAAAGTCGATGCAGACCTTGAAGATGACATTATTTTAGAATATTATAGCAAGAAAGAAAAAGCTGATTTTCAACTATCTGAAGCTAATCAGAAAATTGGCGAGAACAAGGCCAATATTGCGAAAGAAGAAATGAATGTTAAAAGGCTTAATCAAGCCTATCAAGCATTACTCAAGAAAGTTGAAATCAATAAAAAGAACAAAATTAAGATTTCAAAAAGCAATGAATATTTAGAAGTACTAAAGAAGTTTGTTTTTGAGCAAAAGGAAGAGAAAAAAGAAAGTTTGGCGAAAAACATTCTTGAGGAAATGCAAAAACTAATGCATAAGCTAAACACAAGCGAAAACAAGTTTGTGGCAGATGTAAAAGTGACAATTCTTGCCGAAGGCAATGGAATGAGAATCACACTTTATAATTCAGATGATGAGGAAATAAAAAAGGAAGTTCTATCCCAAGGAGAAAAACAACTTTACATTTCAAGTTTAATTAAGGCTATTCTCAAAGAGTCAATTCAAAGTCTTCCAATATTTATTGATACACCATTAGGACGATTAGATGACGAACACATAAAGAACATTCTGCTTTATTACTATCCTGATTTATCGGAACAAGTTGTGATTCTTTCAACCAACAATGAAATCACGCCAAAAAGGTTTAATGATATTTCAGATAGTGTTTCAAAATCATATTTACTGGCCAATGATGGCTTTAATACAGAACTAAAAAAGGGATATTTCCATAGCTATGAGAATTAAAATAAGTAAAGAAAATGACGAGCTTTTATATAAGTTAAAATCATTATACAATTTCAAAAATGATAGTATAGTTCCGCGTATTGCTTTTTCCTACAGTTTAATGACTGGCAAGATATTTAATTTGGAAAAAGATATATTGCCACCATCTGACGGTAAAGAATTTAGAGATGGAAGGACAATCTTTGGTTCTGTCATTGAGGACACTTCCAATTATCCGATTTATAAAGCGGTTCTTGACCAGCATTATAACACGAACACGTTTGAAGATGATTTTTCAAAACTTTTTAAACTACACCTAAATCACGGTTTAAATTTACTAAACAGCAAAATTGAAAAAGGAAACATTTCGAAAGGCGACCATATTGAAATATTAATGAGAGCCGTTAAAAGTGGCCTTGCTTTAAGAAAGAAGAATGTGAAAACCCATACCAACCTTCAAAAAAAGAAGGTAAAGGAATTTGATGAGCCTCTTTCTTTCGATTTAGGCTTAAACGAAAATGGCGAAACCGTTGAAATAAGAATAAATGATTTAAGAGAGTTTGACAATCGAAATATTGCCATTGCAGGAATGGCAGGCTCAGGGAAAACGCAATTGATGAAAGATATCTTATATCAAATCTCTTCAAAAACAAATCACGAATTAAAGTTTATTTTCTTTGATTATAAAGGCGAAGGAAATCCAGAACAGCTAAAACCTTTTCTCGATGCTACACAATGTAATTTCGTGGATATTGTGAATGATGGTGGTCTAAAATTCAATCCATTCCTATCCATAAGTACTGATGAGAGGCAAAGACCATTTAGTATCAAGGCGTTTGTTGATACTATTGCTACTTTTGTTCCAAGTGTTGGTGTTGCTCAAAAAAACATTCTTATGAATGTAATTACTGACCTTTTTGATGAAAAGAACGGCCAATACCCAACCATAAATGAGCTATTTGATAGATTGGAAGAATATTATGAAGAAAATGGCAAAAGGCCAGATACACTTTATGCTGGAATTCAAGACTTAACGACAAACATATTCAATTGCAGTAGTGACAATCCAAATATATTGGATAGTAGTTTATACTTGAATTTACCGCCAGCGTTGTCCGATACCCTAAGACAATTAGTTGTTTTCCTATTGTTAAGATATTTCAACACATATTTTAGTTCTACAAACGATTGCGAACCAAAAGACCATATTTTTCCGTTACGCTACGTAATTGTAATTGATGAGGCTCATATTTATCTTAAAAACAAGAATGCTCGAAAGGCGTTAGAGGAACTTTTAAGGCTTTTGAGGTCTAAAGGTGTAATCATTGTTATGCTTTCACAAGGTGTTGAAGATTACCGAACAAAAGACTTTGACTTTGCTTCACAGGTAAAACTACCGATTTGTTTGAACGTTCAGAACAAAGACTATAAATCGATTAGTCATTTTGTTGGAACACCATCAAGTAAGTACAAACTGGAAACGGAAATCCAAAAATTGGACTCTGGAAAAGGACTGATTAATGTTAGCGACCCACAAATAATTGAATTAAATCAATGGTGGAAAACGAAAAAATCATTGAATTTATAGTGCCAAAGCTGAAAGCCATACACATTCACAGTCGCTCAAGCCAGAGCACCACCAAAACTGTAAAAGAGTATGTCTTGCCAATGCTCAATTCCGAACTAATTCAAACACTTGAAAACCAAACTGAACGTGAAAAGCACTATGCACAACATTGTATAAAAATAATAGCGGTTTAATCGCTAAAACAAAAATGAATTTTATAAATCAAACGACAGTAACAAACCGAAAAGTAAGTGCATAAAACACCGCTACTATTCTTATACGTTACCGTTATATACAATTACTCCGAACTTACTCTTATCTGAATTTGAATTTACTCAGATGCGGATTTGTTTGCCACTCATACTCTGAATAAATTGCTTACTCAAACTCGGAATCTAACTCGCACGTGGAATCTAACTCAGACGCGGATTGTCACTCTTGCGGATTTTTAATCAAGTTTGAGGATTAAATGCAATTGAGCTTTAAGCTTCAAAGCGTTTTACAAACACTTTTTGCCGTTTAATTCGTTAAAAGCAAAACTAAAGTTTAGCTTTTGTCACAATAATTGTTCTGAATTGGGACGGCAAAACTTTATGTGATTACTCAAACCTGTCGTAAAAGTATATAACACTGTGTATAATTCATTGCTGCTGAATTTTTCCAGCGGAAAAATTAGCAGATCAAAATTTGTTGGTTTCTTTTTACTAACTTTAGTAAATGATTTCGCAACGAAATCATACACGAACACGTTAGCCACAATATCGAAAAACCGAATGCATAAAATAAAAACACGTTTAGCGG
>CAYOIL010000218.1:0-7083 GCA_964403985.1 uncultured Saprospiraceae bacterium | reverse complement strand
TAAAGATTTATAAAAAAATGACTTTTCGCCCAACGTTTTCTATTTACATCTCGATGTACTAAATGAAGGCAAAATAAAAAGTAAATGTCAACAAAACTGCTACTTAAATATTCAAAGCCATTATTAATTATTCACAAAAAAAATTAAAACTATGAGACTATTATCATCATTTTTATTTTTATCTATTTTTCTTTTCTCATGTTCAAAGGATATGTCTACACAGGAATTTAATTCCATAGAAAGTTTTGAAATTATAAGACTTGATAACTTCCAAGGTAATATGGAAGAATTTAGTATACATACTAATGTTGAGGAAGGTAAATTAGAGTTTGACTTATTTATTTCTAATACAGATACTCTAAAGGAAAAAATGGAGAGTATTGCAAGTTTAGTTTCTGGAGAGGAAGCAGATGAAATAAGACTAAAATCAATCTATGGACTTAGTTCAAGTTCAAATATTGTACTCCCTTTAGATTCAGATTTAGAATGGACAGAAAAGGTCAATGCAATTCAGTTAGTTTACATATCGGACGATGGAGAAACAGAGAAAATTATGGGAGAATATGATCTTTTTCTTGGTTATGATAACCCTAAATTTATTATAGAAATGGATACCAAAGCTAACATAATGGAAGATGTGAAAAGTACAGGAGGCGATTTAGTTTATAGGTTCTCTTTTGATTCAATTCCTGAAGGAGAAATGATGATTTTAGGATGTAATGCTCATTTTTTTATTACATATGATTTAATAACTTTTGAGTAACAAAGTCATGTTTTCAGGGTTTACAAGTGAGATATCTTTGGGCTTTAAGCCCAAAGGTGTTTTACGCTTCAAGCAAAGCTCTAGCATTTTCAATTGCACTTTCCGGAGGAGGATCGCCGCTAAGCATTTTGGCTAATTCTTCTATTTTTCCTTGTTCGTCAAGTGTTCGGATCTTAGTATAAGTTCTATTGTTTTCAACAATTTTATATATAAAGAAATGTCTTTCTGCTCTAGAAGCAATTTGTGGAGAGTGTGTAATAGAAATAATTTGTTGGTCCTTAGCAAGAGATTGTAAAATCTTACCCATTTTCGAACTAACTTCTCCTGAAATTCCAGTATCTATTTCATCGAAAATCAATGTCCCTAGTTCCATCTTTCCCGCTATGATAGACTTTAAACTCAATGCCAATCTGGATAACTCACCCCCGCTCGCAACTTCATTCAAAGATTGTAATTCTTTCCCCGGATTTGCACTAAATAAAAATTCTAAATCATCTTTTCCATTTGGACGTAAGTCCGCTGATTCTTGAATCGATATTTTAAATTGTGCATGTTCCATTCCCAACGAACTTAGTAATTCCAAAATCCTCTTTTCAAATGAAGGAATAACTTTTTTACGCTTTGTTGTCCATTTTCCTGCAAGATCAACTAATTCTTTCTCTGTTTTCTTGATTCTATTTTCTAACGAACTCCTATCCTTACCATAAGATTTCAACTTAAATAACTTTGTACTTAACTCTTCTTGATAGGAAAGTAAATCATCTAAAGTCTCTTTATTATGCTTTGCCATCAATCGATATAAATTATCCAGTCTCGATTGCTTTTGTTGCAAAGAAGCAGGATCACCATCAATTGTTCCCTCAAGTTGAGATGCAGAAGAGGCAATGTCTCGTAATTCTTCAGTTGTCGCTAAAAGTCGTTCATTCACACTACTAATTTCTTCCCCAGCTTCTCCAGCTCTATCCAACTCATTTCTTAATTCTGTGAGTTTACTAATAAGATTCGTCTCACTTTCTTCTAATTGGAAATATATTTTCTGTAAAGCATTCACTATACTTTCAGCATTATTCAACAAATTAACTTCTTGTTCTAATGCGGATTGCTCACCTTCAATAAATTCAAATTCAGATAATTCGCTGAGTTGAAACTCTATGAAATCGAGTTCTTGATTAACTTTCGACTCTTCTTCAATTAATCTTTTTAATTCTGATTTATCCTTTCTAAGTTGACTAAATGCTAAGGAATACGATTCGGAAATTTTGGAAACATCCGCTAAACTATCAAGCATTGAAAATTGAACCTCTTCCTTATTGATTCCTTGTGTGTCAAATTGACGATGCATATCAACAAGGCGTTCACTTATGCTTTTAAGCACACTTAATTTTACAGGCTCATCGTTTATAAAAGCTCGAGATTTACCAGATGGGGCAATCATTCTACGAATAGTAATTGATTCTTCAATTTCTATTTCTTCCGATTTAAGCAAAGAAATTACGTCTTTATCTGAGCTAGTAAATTCAGCTTCAACTATACATTTTTGATCTTTGTCATACAGTACTTTAGTGTCGGCTCTATTTCCTTGAATTAAACCAAGAGCTCCCGTAAGTATTGATTTTCCTGCACCTGTTTCACCGGTAATGATATTTAATTGAGAAGAAAAATTCATTTCAAGTTCTTCTATAATAGCATAGTTGCGGATATGTAGACTGTTCAGCATACTGCAAAGTTACAATTTCAGAATTAAGAAAGATGAATAAAGGATTTTGATTTAGTAGAAAGTCTAATTTTGAATATATTTTCAAAACAAATAATCCAATTATTTTTATTCACTCTACTTATTTCTGGAGTACACTTGTGTTCATTGATTCTGGATTGTAGATATACTTATTTTGTTTAATTGGCTCATTAGATCATTAGAATTTATAGATCGAAAAGTGGGTTAAAAAAAACTCAGGAGCAAGTTGCTCCTGAGTGAAAAATTATAAAAACAGTAACACTTCTTTTGGTTCTTATTTTTCATTGAAAAGAACAAAGGAACTTTAATTGTTCCAATGTTCAATTTTGTTTTTAATTAGTGAATAGATACTTTACTTACTTCATATTCAGTGCCATCCGAAGCCATAAATTTCACAAAATATAGTCCTGGAGTGATATCCATATAAAGCGTTTGGTTTGCAGTAGAAGCTACTTGAGAATGAACAACTTTTCCTGTAATGTCAAGGATATAAACCTCTCCATTTTGCTCATTTGAAATTGTAAATTCCCCATTATTCGGGTTAGGATATACTTCTAATGTTTTGATATCGGTCTTTTCATTTGAACTTCTTGTATCGATTTGATCTTCTTCTAATAAATCAAAACATGATTCATCGTCTAAAACTATAGTTATATCTTGGCAAATAGTTTGTGTGCAATCTTCTAATTCCACAGTCGCACAAACCTTATACGTTGCAGGATAGTCTGCAAAAATATCTCCTGAAAGATCAGCTGCAATAGAGCCACCATATAAATATACATCATAAATAGGAGGTCCATTAACATGGTTGATAGTATAAGAAATGTCATCGAATTCACCTGCTAAATTTATACATGCTGATGCATAATAGTATTCTTGACATTTAATAATGAATTCATTATTATCAAGTAAAGGTAAATTTCCTGCACTATAATTATCCAAGTGATCTCATTGTGTATAAGTTGACGCATTTGACTCTGTGTTGTTTTCGAAAAAAGTAAAATCATCTAAGCCATTATTTATGTTATCAAAAGCAATGTGGTCAGAATCATTAAAATCAAAGAAAGTTTTATTAAAAGGAGAACCTACTACACTTTCTCCATTAGGCACTATTGGCATTCCAGGAAATCCTCCTGCGATTCCCAAAGCACTAAAAGTTGGGATAAAGCAAACAAGATTGGGATTACTAATAACTTCTCCTCCATCGATACTCGTAAGATTACTTTCAGGGAATTTAGACCCAGGTGCACTATCTAAAAAATCTCCATTATCTAATGAATGCACATCAATATAACCATTTATTAAAATACCAGATTGAATAGCATGTAAATTTGCTACGTTAATAACATTATTTAATTCAAAGAACCTTACTCCAGGTGCTACATTACCATTTGACGAGCCTCCACTACCATCAGCAGTTGCGATTATTGATCCCAAATTTGTAGGTACATTTCCTTTCTCTAAAAGTTCCTTAGTCCATTGATCTCTTAAAGGATGAAAAGTTGATTCAAGGTATAGACCGTTACTAAATGTATTATTAAAGAAATTAGTGCAATTAACGTTATTTAACATCATTTGTCGAGCTGCTGGGCTATTTAATTTCATATCAGCCTCTAGTATGGCAGTTTTCTGGCTACAAATAAATTGTTTAATCGTAAAATCAATAAGGTTAACTGTACCGGTATTAATGATATATTTCAATTTAGTAATTAAAGCTTGAAGTGCAGGAGATACATTTGCTCCTTCCCAAGGTGAATCAACACTAATAAAAGTTTCTACAAGAGGATCAGTATTATTTTGTTCCCAATCAAGTAACATGTATCTAACGATCTGACCTCCCATTGAAGGACCAACAATTGCAGGAATAGTTTCTAAATTATATTGGTCTTTTATATCAACAATATAGTCTTGAAGACCAAGTGCATTTCGTTGCATAAAATCCGCCCCTCCATGAAAGTCGACAATGATAAGATCAAATCCTTGTTCCCAGAATTCAAAGATTTTAGTATCTCCTCCAAAAATTCCTACAATACCACCTATACCTCTCGTACCTGATGGATCAAATCCGTCAACAACTATTATAGGTGCTGTAACAGTAGATCTTGAAGGATTTTGATAGATAGCGTAATCAATTACACCTTTAGATCCGTTATTGACAGACGGATTCCCATTATCTAAATAAGTTGCTAAGTCAACTGGATCTGTTATGATAAGTTGTGCTCCTGATCCAGGAGCGCCTACTGTGAATTCTTTATCACCTGTAAACGTACCCACTGATGTTGGTTCTAATCCACAATAGGAGTAATCTGGTGCTGATTCATCACAATGGTCACCAATCCCGTCGTCATCTAGATCTTCTTGAAATGGATTAGGCTTGTATTCGCAATTGTCCTCTTCATTAAGTATTCCATCTCCATCTATATCCTCATCACATACATCACCTAATCCGTCATTGTCTTGATCGATTTGGTTCGGATTAGAAATATATCGACAGTTATCCTCTTCATTTGGAATACCGTCTCCATCTATGTCATCGTCACATGCATCTCCTTTTCCATCTTGATCAGTATCAACCTGTAAAAAATTTGGTGTATTAGGACAATTGTCGTCCCAGTTCATAATACCATCATTATCCCAGTCTTTATCACATACATCTCCGATGCCATCTTGGTCAGAATCCTCTTGATTAGGGTTTGGAAAGTATTGACAATTATCTTCTTCATTTGGAATTCCATCTCCATCAATATCCCCATCACATGCATCCCCAAATCCATCTCCATCTATGTCATCTTGAAAAAAGTTTGAAACACTAACACAGTTATCATAGATATCTGGAATCCCGTCTTTGTCTTGATCTGATAACCCAAGAACATGATGGGTAGTAAAAGGAGGAAGGTCAAGTGAACTTGGGTCATAATGATCACCAGTTAGACCATAACAAAGCTCAGATATTAACTTTGAACCCTGATAAACTTTTATTGTCCATTCCGAATTAATTAATATGCTAGTTGGAATTGAAATATAGTCTCCTACACTTCCTGAGAAGGTGGACTTAGTATTGGAAAGTACAACTTTATACGTTCCTTTTTTAGTAATATTTGTTATAAAAAATGCAGGATTAATGTACAAGTCAGTAACAGATGCTGAATTGTCAACTGGTAACTGAATTCCTACCATTGCTTTTCGATCTACATTGAAGAGTTCAGCTTTTCCATTGGAATGATCAAGAATTTCTCCATTATACGTTTTTTGTTAAATTCCTTTATTAAATACATGAGGTTTGAAAACATTAAATTGAAAATCTAATAAAATGAGATTTGCTCTTTTATTTTCTCTAGAATCTTTAATTACAGTGGCTAAGAAATGTTGAGGAGTTTTAAGTACTTTTGATTTTTCATCAATTTGTGAACCATAGTAGTTAGTATATCTCTGAATCCAATCCAAATTTTTGAAACAATATACATCGTCTGAATAATTAAAATCATAGGTAAAATCTCCTACCATTCCAGGATATAGAAATCCCGTTTTAGCTTGGCTTAATTCTAATGGAGTTTGAGTGTTTCCTACGCATAGGAATAGTATTGCGACTATTGTCGCGAAAAATTTTGTGTGTAACATAATGTGTGTTTTTGATCGATTAGATCCCTAATCGAAGTTTTTATAATAATTTTTAAAATTTCCCCTTTTTAAGTTTTTATCAATCGAGGAGTTAAATGTTTGAATATTCTGATTGTGTTAAGAACAGAATTATTTGAATATTTTGCATTACAGTTCCATTAACCATCTGGTAAGATAGAATGCTTTTTTATGAATCTGTTTTGCGGAAAAGTATGTTGTTTTCTTCTTTCTTTTTTGGGCTTCAAGCCCAAAATACCTTTCGAATAAATCTAATTTCTAATTTGATTTTACTATTGTTTAAAGAAAATGTGAAGGATACATTGTTATAAAATTTTGGTGTGTTAATAATAGTTTTCGGTTTCCAAACCTGAATTAATCAGGTCAGATGATTATATAATTCTATTCTATCTCTATTGAAGTATTTAGTTTCATGGCAGTCCTATCCAAGGATACGACTGGGTATTTCATACTGTGTATCAATAAATTGAATGAGAATAATGTAAGAACATAAGCTTGCACAAATGAATTATAAGAAGAGACTCCTTAGAATTAAGCTGTAAAATACTTAATGTTCACAGGCTACAAATTGGACATTATGTGCATTGCATTTTCAAGTAAAATGTGAAGGGTTCATGGTTAAAATATTTTGGTGTATTAATAATAGTTTTGTGTTTCCAAACCTGAATTAAACAGGTTAGATTATTATATAATTCAATCTCTATTGAAAGTATTTAGTTTCATAGCAGATCTATCACAGGATAGAACTTAATTTCATGACAGTCCTATACCAGGATATGACTACATTTTAATACTGTGTATCAATAAATTGAAAGAGAATAATGTAAGATCATAAGCTTGCACAAATGCATTCTAAGAAGAGACTCCTTATAATTAATCTGTAAAATACTTAAAGTTCACAGGCTACAAATTGGACATTATGTGCATTGCATTTTCAAGTAAAATGTGA
>CAYOIL010000217.1:5897-7088 GCA_964403985.1 uncultured Saprospiraceae bacterium | reverse complement strand
CAATAATGTTGGACTTACCAGAACCATTGGGGCCTACTATACCAGTAACACTTTCATTAAAGTGAATTACAGTCTCTCTGGCGAAAGATTTGAAGCCTTTTATTTCTAAGGACAGTAAGCGCATAGCCCGCAAATGTACTACACCATAAAGGAAATGAGAAAAAAAGTTTTCCACATAGAAAAACTTAGGTTTAAGTTTTTCAACACTTATGTTAATAAATAACCAACAATGTGGAAAAGCGCTGTTGTTACTTTATTCATTGTTACTTAATTGGTAAATAGCTAACCACTTCATTTACTCCTGACCTGCCGTCAACTCTAGGATTAAGTAAACTCTGTAAGGAGGATTTATAAATAATTTAATGATATCAAGAGATATTAAGCCTCATTTTACATGTTGAAGGTGTCATCATACTCAATAAAGCAAACAATTATTTTAGTATTAAATAATATCATATCTTAAAATAATTTAATATTCATAAATCTGATTGATTATACATTGAAAAATTTCTATAATTATTTACTTAAAACCCTCAGATTATGAAAACCAACTTATTACTCATTTTACTTTTATCATTTTATTGCTCCACATTTTTAAAAGGACAATGTGAAGATCCTATTGCTACAGATCAAACCTATTGTGAAGGAGAACCAATTCCTGAATTATCGGCAACAGGTGAAGTAGGACTTGAAATCGACTGGTATGATAGCTGTGGAGGAATATTGATTGCATCAAGCACAAACGAATACTTACCTACATCTCCAGGCACTTTTGTAGTCGTAGCCAGAGACCCTGTTTCAGGATGTACTTCAGAATGTGTAGAAGTAACTTTGACAGAATATGCTATTCCTGTACTTCTAAATGATTGGCACCAATTTTGTATTGATTGTACAGATTGGACATGGGGGATGACCTTGTCTTGCGATGCACCAATAACTACAAATCCAGAACTTCCCATAGTCGACAATTTGGATGGAACTTTTACAATATTAGATATTCCTGATGGTACAGATGTAGAAGTTTTCGCAACCAATTCAAATAATTGTTCAAACAATATTATTATTGCAAATGCCGAAGATTTGTGTTGGTTAGTTCCTGCGATTCCTACTCCTGCCAATACAAATACTACCTTTTGTCAAGGTGAATCTATCCCTCCTTTAGAGGTAGTACCTAAATTTGGATTAGAATAT
>CAYOIL010000217.1:0-5887 GCA_964403985.1 uncultured Saprospiraceae bacterium | reverse complement strand
AATTAACACTAGTTCTTTTACTCCTCCTTCACCTGGCACATACGCTGTGAAGGCTACAGACAGTTGTGGATTTTGGTCAGAGTGTTTGTATATGACGTTGACAGAAATTTCAACTCTACCAATTACTACGGAAGTAGCCATTTGCGCTTGTGAAAGTTATAATGGCTATTCTGAAACGGGGTTATACGTTGACACCTTAACTGCTATTAATGGCTGTGATTCAATAATGACTCTTGAATTAGAAGTCAAAGAAACTATTTCAGAAACTATAGACACTTCCATATGTATAGGGGAAGAATTTATGGGCTATACTATAGAAGGCAACTATATTGACACTCTTAATTCTACAATTGGTTGTGACTCTATTATCTTTTTAAATCTAGAGATATTAGATGGAAGTGATCCAGCATGTATTAACAGTTTTTACGAAGAAAATTTAAATAAAATTGTTATTTATCCAAATCCAGTTACAAATAGAATATTCTTTAGAAACATGGATGAAGAAAAAGATGTAAAAATCCTATATATCTTAGGATAATGAAATAATAAAAATCACAATAAACAATGACAAATCTATTGAAGTGTCCAATCTAAACAAAGGCGTTTACTTAATCTTGATTGATGGATATCTCATAGAAAGAATTGTAAAACAATAAAAACACTCTTAATTTTATGTAACTGTTTATTCATCCGTTAATTCTTATTAAAACAAAATAATATTTGAAAAATATTGTTGACTAAATATAATACTAGCTCTATTAAAACTTAATTTGGATTATTCCTTATTTTCTTGCACATATATCATGACTTTGTTTAATATTTGAGCATACTAAATTAGAGATGAAATATTTATTCAGTTTTATTACCATTTTCATAGGATTCACATCCAATATACAATCCCAAAGTCAACTTGATTTCGCAGGAATCGAAATCAGCCTTGACCAAGATTCTTTTGCTGATTGGGTAAGAAGAGATAACGATGTAGAGGGCAACATGCCATACTTTGACAAGAATTATACAACAGCAATGAGGCTTGGATTTTTTGGTGAATACGCTAATTCATATTACTTAGGTTTACCTTGGGTGAGAGAACGAATTGATTATCTTATCGACAGAATTCTTTATAAATCTGACTTTCGAGACGATTTTGAATCACATAGTTTTAGCTTCACCGCTAATGGATTTTCTCCCACTCACATCTCCGATGAACTAGATGGTTTCGAGACAGCAGTAGCTAATGGTTACTCTTTAGCAGAAGATCGTCCATTTTCTTCTTTTACAGGCTTTAGAAGTAGCAGAAGACGAGAAGGAACAAAGCGATTTGTCCATTCAGCTAAGTTATATTATATGGGAGTAAATACATCATTTTCAGCAGGTTTAGGCGGGACTGGAATGGCAAGAGGTATTGACAACCTACTTGGGTTTAGAAGACCAAATGGGAATCTATGGAAAAGAGATGAAAGTAAACCATATCCTACGGGTGAAGTAATTAAGAATATTTTACCTCTTGTGCAGTATTCAATCTCATCAGAAATTGCAGTCTGGACTCCTATAAGAAGGGTGGTATTTCAAGTTAGGCCTGAATTGAATTTGGGACATTATACAGATGTAGCTTTTGGGATTGACTTTGGAAAGGTAATGAATGTCGAAGGTGTAATTGATCATCTTGCCTATACTGATGTTAATAATCCTAGTAATGCTTCTATTAATGATGATGACCTAGGTTTTTCTTTTGTTGGAGGAATTACGGGAAGAGCTGTTCTATATAATTATCATCTTAACGGCTTATATGGCAGGAGTAAGGGAAACTATTATTCGTTTAAGGATACTCGGAAATTTATTTATGAAGCCTATGTTGGTGTCAAGCTCCAAATTTATCAAAAAGTGGATATTATTTATTCTGTAAATACTCGTTCTTCAGAATTCAGATCAACATTTAGACAAAGAAATACATGGGGAACATTGACTTTTAAAGTTCTTTTAGGCCCTGCGGGAGTGGGTTGTTATGATTAATTAAGTTTTATAAATTAATCAGATATATTTTAGGGCAAGTTTTATCATTAAGATAAATCATAATGATAAAAACGGAGTATTCCATGGTTCACTGTTCGTTCCGTCCCTCGCTCCGTTCGCGACCCTCCTTTTCAGTCGGCATTCCAAGTTCCTCTTGCGGTCTAAATCAGTGAAAAACATTTATTGATTTACTAGTTTTGCTTTCCTTCCGAAATGAACTAAGTACATATAAATAAATTAAATTGATATTTTTTGGGCTCAAGCCCAAAATGCTTCAAATAAAAACACTGATAATATATATAATCAGTGAAATGACTGATTGTTAAATAGATGTAATATTTTGTATAAGTCAATCATTTCTTTAACAAAACAGATTAAAGACAAAAAACTTTACACAATCAAGCGTTCACATTCATATATAATAAATATCTATGTAACTTGGCCTTATGAAACTATGCATAGCAGAAAAGCCATCGGTTGCTCGGGAAATCGCTAAATTATTACAAGCGAATAAACGTCAAGATGGTTATTATGAAGGGACGAATTATACAGTGACATGGACTTTTGGTCATTTATGTACTTTGCAGGAACCTGGAGATTATAAAGCTGAATGGCAAAAATGGAAGATTGATGACCTGCCAATGCTACCTCTTAAGTTCCATACAAAAGTTAAGAATGATAAAGGAATAAAAAAGCAGTTTAATGTTATTAAGAAGTTAGTAAAGAATGCCGACTTAATAATAAACTGTGGAGATGCTGGTCAAGAAGGTGAGTTGATTCAGAGATGGGTGTTGAATGAAGCCAAGAATACTAAGCCTGTAAAACGCTTATGGATTTCTAGTTTGACAACAGAGGCTATGAAAGCAGGATTTAAGAATCTAAAAGAAGGTTCTGATTATGACTATCTGTACTATGCAGGAATGTGCAGGGCTGTTGGGGATTGGATACTGGGATTAAATGCTACTCGATTGTTTACCATGAAGTATGGAACCTTTGGGACGATATTGTCAGTAGGACGAGTGCAAACCCCTACTCTAGCTATGATTGTTAAGCGTCATCATGAAATAGAACAATTTGTTTCCGAACCCTTTTGGGAAATAGAAACCAACTACAAGAAAACACTTTTTAAATATAAAGGTGGACGATTTACTGAGTTACCAAAGGCTGAAACGGTTTTCAATTCTATTTTGGAAAAGGACTTGCAAATCGTTTCATTCACACGTAAACCAGGCAAAGAGTATGCCCCCAAGTTGTTTGACCTTACATCGCTTCAAGTTTTTTGCAATAAATCCTTTGGGCTTAAAGCCGAAATGACATTAAAGATAGCGCAAAGCTTATATGAAAGAAAACTCATAAGCTACCCGCGTGTTGATACTACTTACTTACCAACTGACCAATACAAAGAAATACCTAAAATACTTAAGGGATTAAATGCCTACAGCCAATACACGCAAGCCCTTTTGGCGAAAGCCATAAGAAAAAGCAGTAGAGTTTTTAACAATAAAAAAGTCACTGACCACCATGCTATAATTCCAACTGGTAAGAATGCAAATTTTGCTTCTGAAATAACTTCCTCTTCTACAGCGGAACATAAAGTCTACGACGCTATAACAAGGCGTTTTATTGCTAATTTCTATCCAGATTGTATCGTTTCAAAAACAAACGTTCAAGCAAAGATTGAAACGTATTCATTTTATGCAAATGGAACACAAATTATTGATCCGGCGTGGAAAGTGGTTATCCCTTCGAACTCTAAAAAAGGAAAAGACGATAATATAATACCTGTTTTTACTAAAGGTGAATCAGGTCCGCACAAACCAAAAATCTTAACAAAGAAAACACAAGCACCAAAACCTTATACAGAAGCAACTTTATTAAGAGCAATGGAAACCGCTGGTAAACAGGTAGATAGCGACGAATTACGAGAAATGATGAAAGAAAATGGGATAGGACGCCCATCTACAAGAGCTGCTATTATTGAAATTCTATTCAAAAGAAAATATCTGGTGAGAAAAGCTAAGAACATCCATCCAACAGAAACAGGAATTCAATTGATTCAAGTAATCCATAATGATTTGCTTAAATCACCTGAATTAACTGGCATATGGGAAAAAAAGCTTCGAGATATGGCAAAGAAGGAATATAACCCGACTCAATTTGTAAATGAAATGAAATCGATGGTTCACCGATTAGTTCAAGAGGTTAAAGTTCAGAAATCTAACTTTAAAATCGATGCTCCTTCATCTTTTAAGAAAAAACGGACTACAAAGAAGAAAACCTATAAAAAGAAATCTTAGGTAGATTTTACATTTATTTCCAATTTCCATTTTCGAACGAATAGAAAGTAAAGTGAAGATAATAGAATTAATATCCAATAGAAGATTTCTGTGCCCCAAGCCATCTTAATTCCATAAGAAGTAGATTTCTTTCAAAAAGTAAATTATGAAATATATAATACAATAAAATCAAATAGAACACCGAAGTAAATAATTTCACATAAAATCCCCAGCGTGTTTTACCAAGACCAATAACGCTATCAAAATATATTGCCCCAATCGCAAATAGCAACATTATGACCATTAGCATATAAAACATAGGCTGTGAATCTTGAATTAATGTCATGTCTTGCTTACCAAAAAATGGGTACAATAGCTGTTCCGGGAACAAAAGAATAGGAACAGATATAAGCATGGTAAGGGCAACATTTAAAAATGCTACTTTATGAGTAACTGGAATTATTTCATCTAAATTATTACCTCCACATAATTTACTACTTATTGTGTTCATGGCAGATGAAAATCCCCATGTAGGTACCGAAAGTAATAGATATAATACTCGAATTACATTCGAAACACCTAATTCATATCTTCCTAAATTTTCTATTATTCCAAAGAAGATTAACCAAGACCCCATTCCTACAATAACTTGTAAGACTATATTAATAGATATCTTGTAAATTTCTTTGAAGTAAGATGTTTCAAGGATAGGTTTAGTAAAGATACCTGGAATAAGAGGTTTCCTTTCAAAAATCATATAGAGTGCAAAGATTACAAAGGCAACAAATTCAGCAATTGAACTAGCTAAACCAGCTCCAGCAATCCCCATAGATTCAAAGCCCCAATTCCCAAAAATCAGGACATAATTAAGAATAAGGTTTACAACAAGCAGTAAAAATGTATCAATAATTATAAATAGAGGTTTTGCAATACCTGTGTAATAAGCTATCATTGCAACTCCTACATAACTGAAGAAGATACCATAGCTTCTATAGGTTATATATTCTACACCACGCTCAAGAAGTAATGAATCGTTAATAAATAAACCCAGAATTTCAGAGGGAAAAAACTGTAGTAGTAGGAAAAGTAAGGCAGCTAAAAATAACTCAAAAATCATCAAAGAATAAAAGGCTTTCTTGATTCCTTGGAGGTTGTTTGCTCCATGGTATCGAGCGATAATTATTTGTCCTCCTCGAGAGAAACCAAAACCCACTGCTGAAACAATTAAATACAAAACACTGGCTATACTAATAGCTTGAAAATCCAAATCACTATAGTGATATAGAAAAATAGAATCAGATACAGCTATAATATTTTGGACAGCACTACCTAAGATAATAGGGAGTGCAAGTCCAATTATATATTTATATGATATCCGGTTTTTCAAGTGTTTTTAATAATTATTAGTCTAGCTCTTGGTCTACTTTATTTGCAAGATCGCAAATAAAGGCATATTCTGTTGCAATTTCTTTGAATCTCTCAAATCGACCACTAGCACCTCCATGCCCTGCACCCATATTGGTTTTAAATAATAGTGGGTTATCATCCGTTTTCATCTCTCTTAATTTAGCTACCCATTTCGCTGGTTCCCAATATTG
>CAYOIL010000216.1:6033-7139 GCA_964403985.1 uncultured Saprospiraceae bacterium | reverse complement strand
AGATCTTTAAATAGGTCATTGTAGTTTATGATTTAGAATGTGACGCGTATGAACTTAACGTATTGTAGTTAAAAATGATTTCATTCTATTTATAAACAATAAGTTTTTTATAAGTATTTAATTTTTTGTTGCATTACTGATCTATAAATATAAGTAAGTTGACAAATTCCCAATTAGGAGCACTTTTATTATATCCTCTTCTTCTTTTTTATACCTTTGGGCCGCGAAGCCCGCTGAAAAAATCACGGACACGCTTTAATCCATATATAATTCATGACATTTAAAGATTTAAATTTAATACCTTCTATCTTGAAGGCACTAGAAGATTTAGGTTATTCTGAGCCAACATCAATACAAGAAAAGTCTATTCCTATAGTATTGAATAAGGAAGACATGCTTGGTAGTGCACAAACAGGTACTGGAAAAACAGCTGCATTTGCAATTCCAATAATCCAATTGTTATCCGAAAATCAACATGCTCCTAACTCAAAACGTCGAATCAAAGCATTGATTGTTACTCCTACAAGGGAACTTGCTATTCAAATTGATGAAAGTTTTAGAGATTATGGGAAATATACTTCTGTGAAGAATATGGTTATTTTCGGTGGTGTTCCTCAAGGGAAGCAAGTCAATGCATTACGAAATGGAGTAGATGTTCTTGTTGCAACTCCAGGAAGATTACTAGATTTGATTAGTCAAAGACATATTTCTTTGAGAGACATAGAATATTTTGTACTTGATGAAGCAGATCGCATGCTGGATATGGGTTTTATTCATGACATCAAAAAACTATTGGCCATATTACCTGAAAGAAGACAATCCTTATTCTTCTCAGCTACTATGCCTGATAATATTTTAAAACTCTCTCAACAAATTCTTTATAAACCGAAGAAAGTGGCTGTTAATCCAGTATCATCAACAGCTGAGACCATTCAACAATATCTGTATAAGACGAATAAAAGTACAAAAAACGAGCTGTTATTGTATATTTTAGAAAATGAAGAACTTGATCAGGTATTAGTATTTTCAAGGACGAAACATGGAGCTGATAAAATCGTTAAAAAGCTATTGAAACAAGATATAAAATGCGCTGCGATACATGGTAA
>CAYOIL010000216.1:0-5973 GCA_964403985.1 uncultured Saprospiraceae bacterium | reverse complement strand
GCGTTAAAAGCTTTTAAAAATGGCGATATTAGACTACTGATCGCAACAGATATAGCCGCAAGAGGAATTGATATAGATAAGCTCAGATATGTAATTAATTACGATGTTCCAAATGAATCTGAGACATATGTGCATAGAATTGGCCGTTGCGGTAGAGCAGGGGAGGAAGGGATAGCAATGTCGATATGTGAACCAGAAGAAAATGCATACATACGTGATATTGAAAAACTGATTAATCAACGAATAGAAGTTATAAAAGATAATCCTTTTCCTCAGACTGATAAACCGATGACAAAAGCTGAGAAAAAAGAATTTGAGAAAGAAAAACAAAGAAAGAAACAAGAGTTCTTCGCTAATCGAAAAAAGAATAAAAATAACAAGTCAAATAAATCTAAAAAAAGCGGAGGTTATAGAGGAAATAGAAGATAATCTATACAAATTCTTTTTTTAACAAATCTCTAAGATAAAGTCGAATTCATAATACTTATTTTAGCCTGATATTATATCAGTCGAAACTAAACGAGTATTATGCGATCATTTATTTTATGTACATTTTGTTTATTGCTAATAAACTTTTCAAGTGCTCAATACCAGATAGGCTTAGTTCCAAGAGTTAGTCCTGATCAATCAGTATCCCAGATAATAGGTTACACTAATGTAACGATTAATTATGCGAGCCCTTCAGTTAAAGAAAGGGAGGTTTTAGGAAATTTAATCCCTTATGGAAAAGTTTGGAGAGCAGGTGCAAATAATGCAACTACAGTTGAATTCAGTACTCCTGTTATAATTAACAAACAATCTATTCCTACAGGTAAATACTCCTTTTTTGTTATTGCTAATGAAAATGATAAATGGGAAGTAATCTTTAACAAAATTCATAAGCAATGGGGAGCTTTTAAATATGATGAAAATGAAGATATAGTTAGAATTCTTATTCAGCCCTCATTTTATCAAAATTCTCTTGAAAATCTTACGTATAAATTGAATCAGTCTAGCTTTGAAAAAGGATCGATTATACTGTCCTGGGATACTTTTGAAATTGAAGTTCCTTTTGAAACTACTTATATTGAATCTTTTTTGGAAAATGTTGAAGAACGAGCAAAAGCAACAGATGAACATATTCGATGGGTTGTTTATTTGCAAGGGGCTGAACATTTATTGAAATCGGAAAAGAAGCTTGAAATGGCAATTAAATGGATTGTTAAAGCAGAAGAAATAATGAATGTTGAAACTAAATGGGATGAAAATTATTATCCACGAGATTACATTCAAAGCCATGTAATGTGGATTAAGGCCCAGCTTTTAGCAAAGAATGGTAAGTATAATGATGCGATACAGTGTATTGAGGAATTGAAAAGTTACCCAAACCAAATGTTTTATGAGCGTGAAAATGAATATGAAGGGATCGATAGGAAATCGGATGAATGGAAGTAAGAATAGAATTTTTGGGCTTTAAGCCCAAAGCAATAAAATTGAAAAGTTACAACAGAAAGAAAATCTAACTACTTTTGTTGAAATAATTTTAAAATGAAAATACTTTCAACACTTGTAATTTCCCTTGTTACTGTATTGTCTATTAATGGACAAGATGTTGAATGGAAAACATATAAGCTCGATTCTTTAATTACAATAGATCTTCCAGAAGAAGTAGAGCAAGTCGATACGTTCGCTTTGGGTGTAGGAATTAGACAAGTCATGTCTACAACAGATAACTCTATTTTTATAGTGCAACGGACTCCTTTCGATCAAAAACTGGAAGACGGAACGATTCCGAAAATGCCAACAGATTTAAAAAGTTTGGATGATCAATATAAGGTTATTATAGAAGGTGTTACATCAAGAATTCCCGATTCCTTAATTGTAAAAGATAAAATTAATATAGGATCTCTTATTGCTTATGAACTGGGATTCATAAATGAATATAATACGCCAACATTCTCTGGACAACTTCTTTATTTAAATAAAGACTTGTATACGTTTTATCATATAAATAAAGATAAATTTACTAAATCGGAACGAACGCAATTTTTTGATTCCATAAATATTAACTCGGACATTATCACCAGTCAATTTAGTAAACAACCTCATTTTTTACATAAAATTTCACCTAAATTAGCTGTTGGATTTACTGTAATACTTGCCTTTATTATTTTTTATTTTTGGCCCAAGAAAAAAAATAGATAGAATAGCATTCTCAGCTTTAGAAGCATCATTCTCTTAAATCAGAATTGCATTTTAAAAGAAATACTTTTGATCTATGATATTCATATTACGGATTATAAAATAATTATTTAATTTTAAAGAAGAAGCTAATGCAATATTCTTAATTTCATTCTAATTAAAAAAACATGAAGCATATTCTTGTAGATTTTTTGTCCCAAATGACATCTCTTTCCACTCTTGAGGAAGAATCGATTCAAAATAGTTTTCCTATTAAATCCTATAAAAAAGGTACAGTTCTTTTAAAAGCAGGTCAGATATCTATGAATGCATATTATGTAATTGAGGGTTGTATAAGAGAATACCAGCTTAAAGATGGTGAAGAAATAACTACTTCTTTTTATATCGAGAATCAATCAGCTGTAAATTTTCTAAGTCAGTCGAATAAAATTCCTTCTCTGAAATATTTTGAGTGTGCAGAAGCAACAACAGTTGCTATATTGAATGATGATAAAGAAAAGGAATTATACAAGAAACACCCTAGATTTGAAACTTTTTGTAGAGAAGGTATGGAACAGATGATGGGAGCAGAACAAGAGAAGTTGCATAGTTTTCTATTGATGAATCCCGAAGAAAGATATTTGAGTTTATTAAACGAAGGATCATCCCTTTTAAATCGAGTTCCACAATATCAATTAGCAAGTTATTTAGGTGTAAAGCCAGAAACTTTGAGTCGAATAAGAAAAAGGATTGCCTCAAAATAGACAATCCTTTATCCTTTTTTATTAAAAGTTTAATCCTATATGTAGACCTGGTTCAAATAAAAAGAAGTTAGCCCATTTGTCTTCTTGCTGTTGAAAAGATTCGGGTAAGTTCGTATTTATAGGCCAACTTGTAACAGCTATAGAAGGAGCTATAAATAATCTATCTTTAAATAGCTTAAAATGATAGCCGGTTCTTATTACATTAAATAACTGAAATCCACTTTGAATAGTATTTCCATCTACGTCATTATAGTTTTGATGAAGTGCCGTAGAATGAATTTGAGCATAAATACCTTTCCATAATAATCTTTTGTAGGCTAAACCAATGCCAAAAGCTCTTACTTCACCAGGGAATTTTTCATTTGCATCTTGTTGACTTTTTCCATAAGGGATTCCTAAAGGAGCTTGATATGCCCAAGTGATTGCTTCAATTGATAATTCATCTTTTTTCGTAAATCTAAATCCATAATTCAATTGATAATATTTTGGTGATGGATTCAAAATAGGAGTTAAAATCATAAATGCTTGTGTGCCCACATAATGCTTTTTTTCAAAGTCATAGTTTTTTAAACCTTGTCCGTTTGTAATATTAATAAGCAAGAAAAAAAACGCGAGTAAATTGATTGTTCTAATTTTCATAATTTAATTTTTATCAAAATTCAGAACTATTCATCTTAAATCCATTGACTATAGTCAATAAGTGAAAATGGCGTTGCTTTTAAATCAAACAACGAAAGAATATACATAACTAAAAATATCAATCAACTTTAACGAAAGACTTGACTATTTGGGCATTATGTTCTGTAGTTATTTCTATAAAATAAGTTCCAGTAGGCAAATATGTTACATCAAATGGGATTTTATTAGATGTTGCTCCTTCAATAGTTTTGGAAAGAATAAAACCTCCTATAGCGTCTTTTAAAATTAATATTGCATCAGTTGGATTTTCAAATTGCATTTCAACAGTTGTTATATCAGAAGAAGGGTTTGGGTACAAAAGGACTGATTGTTCATCTAATTTGGAAAATGAAGTGCTATTTATGTTCTTTACTTCTATTTCTGTAGGTAAATACCATGCTATATCTTTGTCTGCCTTATACAAACCTTTATTTGAAGAATCATCATGAATGTAGACCATTGCTACATCTTGATAATAATTAATACTATTCGCTGAGCCTGTAGAAACATATCCTCCATTTTCTGCGAAATCCCATTGCAATGCTATTAAATAGCTCGTATTCTGCTCTAAAATAGCGCCGATATTATTGGTGTTGGAATTATAAATTGTACAAGTAATATCATCTAAATTTTCTGTGTTAAGAGCTTCGAAAGAACCATAACCTACTAACTCTAAGTTTTCATGATCATTATTAACGCCATAAGCTGAGGATTCAAAAAGTGGGTCAAGACTCTCTCCTTGTTGATTTAAAACTTTAAGTATAGAAATATTTCCTTTTGCATTTTGAATAGAATCTTGAAATTGATCAACACCAGCAACCGTGACTTTATTTGCAACATAATTAAAATTGTTAGGAATAAAACCTGTTCTCAGAACCATTGCTGCTGAATAGTTTCCCGAATTAAAAGAATGTGAATCATTAAGACCTCTATTAATCGCATACTCGTTTTCTGTAATTAAAACGGCACTTCCTATTGTATTGTTAATAGGGAATTTATCCTCCCATAAAGTAGAGCTTATTGTGTATAAAATTATGTGGGACCCTATATTT
Source organism: uncultured Saprospiraceae bacterium (assembly GCA_964403985.1). GTDB lineage: Bacteria > Bacteroidota > Bacteroidia > Chitinophagales > Saprospiraceae > JAHDFB01. The sequence continues at coordinate 1,319 of CAYOIL010000216.1, read as the reverse complement.
AAGTTGATAGATGCAGGAGAAACAAAATCTTCAAAGACAACAGTTACAGTATCTCCTTTTGGTATTAATCCACTTTTTTGATTAAAATCGTAAATTACAGTACCAGCAAAATCAATGATTTGCACATTTGCATTTATATTAGAAAAGTCCGCAGATCCATTATTCATGATGTCAACCGAAAATTCTAGGGAATCCGAATTTAGAAAACTTAAAGGAATAGAAGCTGCATTAAAAGGATAATACATGTCAGTAGCAATAAAATCAGTTTCAGGTGTTTTAACAACAGCTACGTCATCTATTGACCAGAAATAATAGTTCGCTTCGTAAACGAACTTAAATTGGACCGTTTCTTTGTCACCCATTGCTTCTGACACATTGATCCCAATTTCCATACCGTTTTCTGAAACTGTATTAGTTAACAAATCATTATTGAAGGTTATAGGAAAGCTTGTCCAATTCATTCCACCATCACTTGTTACTTCAATAGAAAAGCTAGATTGAAATTGCCTAACATATTGGGTCCAAATGATTGTTACCTCCGAAAATCCTGAAGTGGAAAATTCTGGTGATAAGAGTTCTCCTCTTTGTGGAGCAGCTGAAGCTCCAAATCCAAAATTTCCTTGAATTCCATCATTGTCCAAAAAATCCGAATCAAAACTCGCACAACCATTTGCTATAGAAACTGAATTTAAAGGTGCGTTAACAGATTCATAAGCACCATCTGTATCGCCATCATCATTCCAATACCATAATGCTTGATCATTAGGAGAGACACTTATTGCTGTCCAATCATTCAGACCACCGTCAAATTCTCCATTGGGATCACCAGGACCTCCCCAAATAACTTCTTGTGAAAATATTGTATTACCTAATAGTAGTAAAAAGATAATTATTATTGATTTACTGAATTTCATGATTCTGGTTTTTTGTTTACTCTAAGATATAATTTGTAAACCTATTCTATTTTATCCTTTTGGGTTTATAAGCTTCTAAACAACTCCAAGTCACTAGAATGACATCAATAATCTACAAAAATATTAGAGCAAAAAGAATCTTTAAATCTTACCTAGGATTATTGTTTTAATTACATCCGATTTATGCATTTCGACTTTCTTAAGAAGAAAGAAAATGGATTAAAATAAGAAGATTTGAAACAGAGTTGCTAAAGCTAAGGATATTCAAATTTATGGGGAATCTGAAAACTCAAGTGAAACGTTGATATTAATATATTAATAAAAAAAGCCCCTCCAAAATATTGGAGAGGCTTAATAATTTTTATAAAGTAAATTCGCTTTACGAATTATTGAACTTTCACAAAA
>CAYOIL010000215.1:5716-7140 GCA_964403985.1 uncultured Saprospiraceae bacterium | reverse complement strand
TCGGGATCCCATCCCAAAAACAGTAAACAATCTTTTACCTGTCGGTATTATTTTAAAACAACCATTTTTCTGGTTGCTGAATATTCATTTGTTTCTACTTGGTAGTAAAGTATTCCATTCGAATCGAATGAATTTACATCAAGAACTACTGAATTCATTCCTTTTGCGTAAGTATTACTTGTACTATAAAGTTTCTTTCCAGTTACATCAAAAACTGATATTGTTACCAAATTAGATGTCGGCAAATTAAATCTTACAGTTGTTGATTGAGCAAATGGATTTGGTACATTTTGGAAAACTTCAAATGGATAAGTAGAGATTGTTTCTCCATCATCATTTCTCATTTCAAGGTTTAATTCCATTACTTCAAGATTAGTATTATATGCTTCAGCAATTGTTGCTTCAGATGTTATACTAATGTTTCTATTTAATTGACCATCATTAAGAGCTGTAAATTCAATTGTAAACAACTCATCATTTTCATTCAGACTTGTTACATTGGCATCTGATATTGATATCGTCAATAAACCGTTTTCAACATTGATTAATCCTATGTTCGAATTTTCAAGTGCTGTAAATGCTCCAGAAATCGCATTTGAATACTCTAGTTCATCAGTGTTATACTTTAATGTGAATTGAGCTCCATACATATCAATCATTTCAGAAGCTTTGAATTGGACTGAAACAGTCGAATTTGCTTGATACTTTTGATTATCAACTACTAGTGTTAATTCTTCATTGGTTCTAGTTGTTGCGTCTTCACTTTGAGCATTAACTAATGCTGTATTATTTACATCTCCAACCTTTACTGATACAAAGTCAACTACCATATCAGTAGATAATTCGTTAATTTCATAAGTCTCATCGAAGTTTTCAACCAAAGGATTAGTTGCATCAATAAACTGATAACCAGCATCAACAAATCTCCAAGAATCATTATTTGGATATTCATCATAGTATCCAAGAAGTAATTTTCTTATACTAATAATATCATTACCCGCTATCTTTTCATCTTTGTTAACATCAGCAGCTATTATTTTATAAGGACTATCTAATTGATTTAATCCTAAAATGTGCTTTTGTATTAGTATAATGTCCGCTGTAGAGATACCATTTAATGCATCACCATTTTTAGATGGCTCAATAATATATGCTCCACCCGTCGGCATTGCTGGGAATGCGTATTCACCTAAATTGTCTGTCATTGTATGTAATTCACCACCTGAAAGATTGATGTTTACTTCATTTGACTTTTCATTTAATTCAGTTTTAACTTCACCCTCAACCACTACTAACATACCAGGTCCTATATCGTCACAAATTCCATTATTAGCTTGAATATCTAGAGTTGCAGTACAATAATCAGATAAGATTTCTCCATTTGGCAAAGTTGCATGAGCCCAAATTTCAACAATATTATCACC
>CAYOIL010000215.1:0-5706 GCA_964403985.1 uncultured Saprospiraceae bacterium | reverse complement strand
AAGAAACTGTCACAGGGAAATCACATGCATGGAATGAACCTGCATCAAAGTCATTTGCCCATATGTCAATCATTCCGAAGTCTTCTTCACCATCACCATCAGTATCTTGAGGCATTAACTCAATTGCTAAACCATTTAAACAGTATGGTGTAGGTTGTTTACAGTTTACGATAGAGAAGAATTGAGTTTGAGAAACAGAGTTTCCACAACCATCTTCAGCAGTATATACTATTCTATGCATCCCTAGTGGATAAGTTCCAGAAGCATCTATTGATGTACCTATTACAGTATTGGAAATAATATCAAAACTTCCATCGTTAAACGCATCAATTCTATAAGAATAAATTAATTCATCCGTACAAGCATCTTCAGCTTGAGCTGTTAATGTAATTGAGCCATTTTCACAGTCATCATCAAATGTACATACGCTAACATCATCATATTCTCCAGTAAATACAGGAGGTACAGTGTTTATTACTTTTATTACTTGAACATCAGTGTAGACAACAAAACTTCCGTCAGCATTTTCATTACACCAATCAAGTACTTCGAATGTTCTTAAAATTTTGAAACATGCATCATCTCCGTTTACAATAGAAAATACTTTATCATCATAGTCAATTCCTACTTGATCACAAGCATCTTCACTAATAATTGGAAGACCACCAGTGTTAGCAGGATCTAATGAAGAAGGATCTATACAATCTGATAAAGTAATATCAGCTGGAAAAATTATATCATCTTCATCAAACGGTTCATTATTAACAAATGTTATAATTTGAGAACATTGAGCAGAACCATTAGGATCAGTTGCCGTAAACGTTCTTATTATGAAACCTTCACCACAATTATCAATATTGATACTTGAAGATTCTGTCATTGTTACATTACAGTTATCTGAAGCTGTAGCTCCTGGTCCAAAAGCATCAGAAAGATTATCTGGATCAAATGGAGTATCACAATCAACTGTCATATTAGCTGGACAAACAATTGCTGGAGGTAATTTATCTTGAACTTCAACATTAACCATACATTCGTTGAAATTACCATTTTCATCTTCTACACGTAAGATAACCATCACTTCATTTCCTATATCAGCACAACAAAATTCTACTGTCTCAGAAAATGTATTATCAAAAACTCCGCATCCGTTTCCGTTATCCATTCTTTTAACTAAATAGGTAACATCTCCACAATCATCATAACTTCCGTCATCAAATGATTGCGCATATACAAATGCTGTTCCATCTAAAGTTAAAGAAACAACAGTATTTTGATCACAAACTACAACTGGTGCAGTATTATCCTCAACAGTTATTGTGTATTCACATTCTGAAGAATTATTATTGTTATCATATGCTGTATATGTTACTGTATTTACTCCAATCGGCAAACTAACTAAACCTCCTGTAAAATCACTCTCAAAGAAATCAGTAGTTGCAAGATCAACTCTTAAAACTGTACCACATTCATCAGAAACACTTGGAACCTGTAATAATACAATAGCCTCACAATCAGTACCTGCCGTTGTTGATACATCTAAATCATCTGGACAAGTTTCAAAAACTGGTCCTTCAGCATCTACTATTTCAATAACTTGAATATCTGTTACTGTATTACTTGAGTTACAGAACCATTCATTTACAATCCACTCTCTCATAATCTTTTGGACTCCACCTATACTTGGTAATACAACATCTGTATAAGTTACAACTGCATTACATGATAAGTCAGATGTAGGGAACAAGTCATCTCCATAAAGAGTAGGAACTCCTGTATAACTAGGATGAGGATTTCCATTGTCATCTAATGGAACAATTTCATCACAAGCAATAGCATCACCATTGGCTTGAGTTAAATCATCTGGAAAAATGACATCATCAAGTTCAATTCTTTCAACATAGATATCTTGACTACAAATAGCAGAAACATTTCCACTAGCATCAGTTGCTTGGAAAGTTTGAGTAATAACCTCAATAAAGTCATCATCACAAGGAAGTTCTGTTGTACTTTGAGAAAGAAGTGTAATAGTTGGATTTGGATCACAACCATCAATAACCTCAGGCTCATAGTCTTGTATGTTAGTACAAGAAACTGTTACATCAGAACAAATAATAGTAGGAGCTAATTTATCTTCGATAAATATGTATCCCCAACCAGTATTTCCACTTGTTAAGTCAACGACTTCAGCTATTAACTGTTGATCAATATAATCAGATGTAACAATAGGAGAAGTAGGTATATTAACCTCATCCAACGTTTGAACATTTACTATAAATACCCCATCAGGACATGTAGTAGTTTGATCGTTAAGAATAATTTCTGGTGTAACTTCTGCTAGACAGTCCTCATCTAGAGAAATCTGTGTTGAAGAGTTAACACCCAGGGAGCATTGCGCATGAATGCTTGTCAAACCTAATAGTAAAAGTACACAAGTACTTAAAACATGTTTGATTGAATAATTAAATGTAAAATTTGATTTTTCCATGAGATCCATCATTTAAATTAAAATACTGTTTGGGAATATGATTCATTCAAATCCCTGTTATAAAAAAATATTACTGAATACTGTTACTTTCAAATTAAGCTCAAAGCTCTATTTGAATTGGATCTATTATCGATAGGTGAAATGTCAATTACATTAATCTTGCAATAAACATTTAAATCTAAAATGCCTCATAAAAATACTTGGCATGGTTTTGGTTCTATATTTAGATTCGGAGCAAATATAGTAACTATTTATAATATGTTATTGTACCCTAATTTTGGTATTTTAAAAATATAAAAAAACCTATTTATTTTAAAACGCTATTTGACAGGTGTTTATGCATGATATATCTATGTAATATAAATCGAATTTAATCAATACTTTAACTATCCGAGGTACATTCCATACTCTAATAGACTAATCTGCTAATTATTTTTTAATAAAACTTAAAAGGTTGAATTACCTTTAGTGAAAACGGGCTTTGTATTTAAGATAAATGGGAAATACAAGAATTTAGATATTTTAAATGCACTTTGAGGTTACAAAACTTTAATAATCAGAAATTTAGCTAATTACTAAAATAACGAGTAATTGAAATTTAGTGAAGGTAAATATAGTTATCAAGTTAATTTTGAATTTTAACTAAGAAGTAGACCAACAACTGAAATATTACTTACTTATTTATGTACAAGAAGAATATTAATTAGTTATATCATGAGTTTTGAAATAAATTACATCTTCAGAAATGCTTCGTACTACAAATACTTAATCATAAGTGCAAATCAAACAAATAATATATAATTAAGCATCTGTTTTCACAAACGGAAAACACTATGAAATGACATTAAAAGGCTAAGGAAGTATAATCATATGCGAGAATATTAAGCACTGGTCAAAATATTCACTTATCTGCATATATAACAAATTTGGTTTTGTGTATGTGTGTGTGTTGTGTGTGTGTGTGTGTGTGTGTGTGGTAAGTGTGATAAGTGTGGTAAGTGTGTGGTAAGTGTGGTAAGTGTGTTGTAAGTGTGGTAAGTGTGTATATAAATTTATGTTCTCGGAGTAATAGTATAAAAAAAGCCCCCCTTCAAAAAAATTGAAGAGAGGCCATCCCAAAAACCGATTTTATTTTCGGACTACTAAGATTGATTACTCAAGAACAATCATTTTCTTAGTAGCTACGTTATCTCCGTTTTCTAACTTGTAGTAAAGAACTCCTACAGCTGGAAGATCGTTTCTGTTAATTGTTACAACGTTGTAACCTTTAGCATAACCATCAACTCTTGTGTAAAGTACTTTTCCTGTTACATCGTATACAGAAATTGTAGCATCACCTGATGTTGGAAGTTCAAAACCAATTGAAGTCACACCATTGAATGGATTAGGCTCGTTTTGGTAAAGAACGAATGCTGCGTCAGCAACAACTCCTTCATTAGTTCTAAATACTACATCACTTCCTAAGATTTCTAAGTCAGCACCTACATAAGCTTCAGCTGCAATTGCAGTAGAGTTAATGTTTAAGATGTTGCTTAAGTTAGCATCAGCAGATGCTTCAACAGTAATAGTAAATAATACTGCATCATCAGCTAGGCTTACACCATTTGCTAAATCTACAGATACTACTAATCCGTTGTTTCTTAGTCCAAAGTTATTCTCGTTTACGTTCAATGCACCTGACTCTACTGATACGAAGTTAGCTCCTGCTAAGTTCATAGTGTACTGGAATCCGTATACTTCAGTGAAGTCCTTAGCTAAGAACGGTACTGAATATGTTTTACCAGCTTCAACAGCTTGATCAACTACAACAAACTCTACATTTTCGTTAGATCTTGTTTCAGCTTCACTTGTTAAGTTTGCTTCTGCACTTCCGTTAATATCACCAATCTTAGCAGCAACGTAATCATTGATTTCGTCAGAGCTTAAGTTAAAGATATCAGATTCCTCGTTAAAGTTACAAGGTGCCTGTGGGTTAGGGAATGCGAAATCACTTTCTACAAATCTCCAAGAAGTGTTATTAGGGAATTCGTCATTTGCGTATTTACCTAATAATAACTTTCTAATCTGAATAAGGTCAGAACCATTCACTTTACAGTCATTATTTACATCAGCTGCAATTAATGTGTAAGGTGATGTGATTGGTTGTAATCCTAAGATATGCTTCTGAATTAATACGATATCCGCAGTTGTGATACCATTTAAGTGGTTATCATCTTTCTGTGGAGTAATTGTATAATCTACATTTTCGATAAGATCGAATGCATAGTATTCATCTACAGTTTCTGTCATTGGGAACTCAGGGAAAGTTGCGTCTACAGTTACATCAACTGCATTTACTCCTTCTCCTAATTGAGTTTTCAACTCACCACTTACTTCGAATGTAAGAGTTCCAGCGTCTGGACAAGCATCAAAGTTGTCATCTATTCTTAAACTTGCTGTACAGTAATCATAGTTACCATCTGCATCAGTTACATAGATTCTTACTTCTATAATTGCACTTACTCCGTTAGGAATATAAGAACAATCAAATTCCCATCCCCAATCGCCGTTTGGCTGTTGAGTTCCTGTGAAAGATGCATTGTATGCTTCTTCAGCACTTAAACCATCTACATCACTTTCTGGTACCATTGTTAATAATAAATCACCTTCACAATTGTCGAAAGAACCTGCATCGAAATCATTAGCCCAAAGTGCTACAGTACCAGTAGATGGCATTACAGCTGTTGCTAATCCGTCAAGACAGTATGGTGTAGGTTCCTTATCATTAACATCAATGCTCACTAATTGAGCACAAGTAGCATTGTTTCCACATCCATCACTTACTATCCAGTAAATAATGTGATCTCCAATTGGGAATTCAGTAAGTCCTAATACTCCAGGAGTTACAGCATCCGATTGGATCCAATCTGTATCAATTACATCATCAGCTCCTACATCTAATCTCCACTGGTAAGCGAAGAAAGAAGCGTCAGTACAATTATCAGTTCCACCTATTGTAATAGATCCACTGAAACCATCACATGATTGAGCAATAACATCAATTGGCGCACAGTCTAATGTAGGCTCTTCGTTGTCAAATGCATCAACTTCAATGAAGAATTCGAAATATCCATTCGCAGAGTTGTAAGGATCAACCTCACCTTCGTCATTAACGTAGTTCTCTTCGAATACACACTGATCAATTACTTCGTAGTGTACTAAGTACTTCTTACATGCTC
>CAYOIL010000214.1:0-7208 GCA_964403985.1 uncultured Saprospiraceae bacterium | reverse complement strand
GATGTAAAATAAATGATCTTTGTAACATATATCCTAAACTTAATAATACTGAATATACAAGAATTAGACTTGCAATATAAAATGAAAATTTCTTAAACAAAACTGTAGGTTTGGTTCTCTCAATGATATATATATAACTATATAATTGATTAGTTAGTTTGCTAAGTTAAAGAAATATGAAAATTTATTTATTCCTCTTCATCTGACACTGTAGTATCCTCAAAAAATTGACGTTCTTTTAAAAAGTTAAACCATTTAATTACTTTTTTAACATCTCCTATATACACTTGATCTTTGTCGTATGTAGGAAGAATATCTTCAAAGTATTCAAATAAATCTGAAGCTTTTGCATTGGTTGCAGGAGGAGGATTATCTTCAAATTGATCAAGCATAGATTGAAAAACTTTACTTAACTCTCTTGTATCTTCTTCCGTATAAATTGATACGGTAGCTAATGGAGTAAACTGGTGTTTTCTCATAGAGATAAACTTAGTTTTACCTGTATCCATATTTTCTATCAAAAGACCGTTTGTTCTTGTTGAGTTAATTTTATAAATCCCTGGTAATCCACTTACGGCAACGTACTTTTCTATTTTATCTGTCCACATACTAATAGGATAATAATTTATTTAATTTGTTATCTAAGTCAAAGCTTGCAAGATATTCCTTTTCTAGATTCCCTGCAAATGGAAAAGGTGTATCCATTGATGCACATCTCATTACTGGACCATCTAAATATTCAAATAAATGCTCACTAATATATGCGGAAAGTTCTCCTCCAATTCCTCCTGTCAAATTGTCTTCGTGTAAAATCAACACTTTGTTTGTCTTTCTTACACTGCGTTCTATTGCGTCATAATCAATTGGTGCTAAAGATCTTAAATCAATAATATCTGCATCAATTTTTAAATTTTCACAAGTGGCTTTCGCCCAAAGGACTCCCATTCCATAGGTAACAATTGTTACTTCTTCACCTTCTCTAACAAGGTTTGCTTTACCTATTTCTGTTGTATAATAACCAGTTGAAACTTCTTCAGATAAATTTCGATATAATGCTTTATGTTCAAAAAATAGGACTGGATTGGGATCTTCAAGAGATGCAAGTAATAATCCTTTTGCATCACTTGGACTAGAAGGATAAACAATTTTAAGGCCAGGAACATGAAAAAACCAAGCCTCATTAGTTTGAGAATGGAAAGGTCCAGCACCTACACCTCCTCCACAAGGCATTCGTATAACCATATCAACATTCTGTCCCCATCTATAATGAAGTTTCGCTGCATTATTTACAATTTGATTGAAACCACATGTTACAAAATCACCAAATTGCATTTCAACCATTGATTTCATCCCTTTGATGCTTAATCCAACACCAATTCCCAATATAGCACTTTCACACAATGGAGTATTTCGAACTCTTTCTTTTCCAAACTCTTTTACAAACCCATCTGTTATTTTAAACACTCCTCCGTATTCAGCAATATCTTGGCCCATCAAGACTAAGTTATCAAACTTTTTCATTCCCTCTTTTAAACCATCACTTATGGCATCTATCATCCGTAGTTCCTTTGTCTTGCTATTTGGAAGAGATTTTTTGAATGCATGTGGTTTAAAGAGATCCTTTATTTCTAATTCTCTATTTGCAACTCTTTCTTCTACTTTCTCAGCCTCTGCCAGTGCATTTTGTATTTCACTCTTAATTTTTGCCCTTTGGGTCCCAACCCACTCTTCAGTTATCACATTATTTTTTAATAAGAATTTTTCATAATTATCCAACGGATCTTTGGTACTCCATTCGTCCATTAATTTTTTAGGTACATATTTTGTACCACTAGCCTCCTCATGCCCTCTCATTCTAAATGTCTTACATTCGATTAAGATAGGTCTCGGGTTTTTTCTAATACTTTTCGCAATCTTATTTACAGTAGAGTAAACTTCAAGAATATTATTTCCGTCAATAATATAACTTTCAATACCATAGCCAACTCCTTTGTCCGCTAAATCTTCACAAGCATATTGTTCTGATGCTGGCGTAGAAAGGCCGTAACCATTATTCTCTATAACAAAAATTGTCGGCAAATTCCACACTGCAGCGACATTCAAGGCTTCATGAAATTCACCTTCACTTGTTCCACCTTCACCAGTAAAAGCTAAAGAAATATTTTGTTGATTATTTATAAGATGAGATAGACCTACTCCCGCTGCTAAAGATAATTGCGGTCCTAAATGAGAAATCATCCCTACAATATTGTAGTCAGGCGCCCCAAAATGAAATGAACGATCTCTTCCTTTTGTAAAGCCTGGCATTTTTCCTTGCCATTGACAAAACAAATTAAACAAAGGTACTTTTCGAGTAGTAAATACTCCTAAATTCCGGTGCATGGGAAATACAGTTTCTTCTTCTTCTAAAGCCATAGTACAGCCTACAGAAATTGCCTCTTGACCAATACCACTAAACCACTTCGAGATTTTACCTTGTCTCAATAAAATCAACATTTTTTCCTCAATCATTCGAGGCCGCAATAAGTTTAAAAAGAGTTCTTTTTGTACCTTTTTACTTATTCTTCCAGCATCATATTTTATTGTAGACTTGCTCATTCTAGCCATTTATTATTTATCTAATCTTCAATGTGTAAATATGATATAATTAAAATATGTATAAAGTTTTTCATTGGAAAATATCTAGAAAATTTCACTTTTTGTAGACTATTTAGTCATTAATCTGTTAATTAGCTAAGACTTAATCTATTATTAAAACATATATACATGAAGTTTATAATTTCCATTACGATATTTCTAATGCTATTTTCTTGTAACAGAAGTATTTCAATAGACGTACAATCAGCTGAAAGAAATGAAAACTTTGATTCATATTGGTTTCAGAGCAAAGCAGAAATTACAAGTTATAAACTAGAGCAATATAGATACGGAGAAAAGAGAATTGGAAATGCAGCACTAATATTTGTAACGGAACCTTTTAATTCTGAAAAAAATGTAAAATCTGATAATGGTATAGGTGATAATGTTGAATCTGTACTTAAGCTCAATCAAGTGAGAAAATTTAAAACAGGAATATACCCATATAGTCTAATGACTTCTTCATTCACCCCAGTTTCTAAAACTGGATATGGTCAATCATTTAAAGTCACTAGTTCTATGCAAGAATGGTGTGGTCAGATTTTTAATCAATTAGTAAAAAAAGGAAATCAATATGATGTAAATTCCTACAGCTATTTTGAAAGTGAAGGAGATGAAAGATTCCAGATAAAGAATACGTTGTTAGAAGATGAAATTATGTCCCTGATACGGATTAACCCAGAAATCATCAAGGAAGGAAATATAAAAATTATTCCAGCTACTCATTATATGCAATTAATGCATGTTGAAATGAAATCTTATGATGCCGTTATTTCTTTAAAAAATACAAATGAAAATGATTTAGAAACAATCCAGTATACCATTTCATATCCTGAGTTAAAAAGAGTTTTAACTATTAGTGTTTCAAAAGAATTTCCTTTCACAATAGAAAAGTGGACGGAAGAATATCCTTCATATAATGGGCAATTGATGAAAACAACTGCAGTTAAACATGAAAGAATGATGATTGATTATTGGAATAAAAACAAAAAATCGGATTCAAATTTATATGATATCTTATTCGATTTTTAAAGGAATAGGGCTTTCGCCCAAAAAGAAATACAATAAAAAAAGGGTTCTAAAATTATCTTAGAACCCATTTATAACTTATTTATTCTACAACTGCTTCTGCTTGCAATTTTTCTATATCTCTAACCAAGAGCCTTTTCCTATTGAATGTTATTAAGTTCTTTGTTCTTAATTCATTCAATACTGTAGTAACTGTCTGTCTTGAAGTTGCAGTCAAGTTTGCAATTTCTTGATGAGTTATAAATTTTCTCACAACATGCTCATATCCCACTCTATCTCCCTTTTTGTTGGTAAGATCTACTAAAAACTCAACTATCCTAGTTCTACTATCTTTGAATACAAGAGATTCTAAACGCTGCTCCATGTCTAAAACTCTATTACCCATAATTTTCATCATAAGAAGACTAAGAGAACTATGATCTTTTATCAGACCATTCATTTCATCTACTGTTAATGCGCACACATCAGTATCTTCCATAGCATAAGCAAAATCTCTTCTGCTACCTTCTCCTATTAAAGATAATTCACCAAAAACTTGTCCAGGTTCTAATATTGCTTTAGTTATTTCTTTACCCGTTGAATTGTAGGAGCCAATTTTTACCCTACCCGATGATAAGAAATAAACTTTATCAGAGCTTTGTTCCGGTAAATAAATATAATCTCCTTTTTTATAATTGGGAGCTTTTGATTTTTCCAGAGCTTCCCCCAATTTTTGGGGACAAAGCATATTGGTTAAATCTACGTTTTCAAGGTACCAAAATTTGTTGTCACTCATTGTTAGATTAATTTCCTGTCTTTGCTTAATATCTAAAGTCGCATTCATAATAATTAATTTTTATTGTGACGAGAGAGTATATAATGCATGTAATTCGCTTGTATAAAAATTGTTAAACTAGCGACATAGTAGTAAGAGTACAATTAAAACGAGTTAAGGTTGCCTAACCCCTAAAAAATTATGAAATATTTATCATTTATTCTTGAAAAAACCATTTTTTAAGAATTATTAATGGTCTGGATGTAAATCTAAGTCTTTTTGAAGTTCTTTAACTAATGGGTTTTTTTCCACCATTAAAATATACTTTTCTCTATCAGTTAAAATAACTTTTAATTTAGGAGCTGAGTAATCTGGAAATAGATCAGGATTAATAATAACTGGAATTGCTAAATCTGGTTGTCCAAATTCTTCTCTAAGCATTTCAAGCATCTTATCTTGCTGAGAAACTGATTCTTGCGCTATAACAGATGGAACGAAAAGTGTCAATTTATCTTCTGCAACTTCAATCTTTAAAATACTTAAGACTTGTTTTATACTATTTGATGGATGTTGATCGGAATAGATTGCTATAACTTTCTCAGCATCTACAATCGTTAAGGGTTTTGCATTTTCTGTTCTCGTAGATTCTTCTTGACGTACGAGTTGTTCTGCATTACTAAATGAGTCAATTGAAACTGATGGAATTGATATCCCAATATTAGAAATTGCAGTTGGATTATTTATTAAGTCAACCTGAGATGTAATTTCTTTAGGTATATCTTTTTTTTCCACTTCTGAAGATTCAACTATTTTTTCATCAGTATTCTTAGTCTCTTCTTTTGGACTATCAACTGCAGATTCATTAACCTTATCTTCAATTATAATTTCTTCATTACTTATATCAATGTCAGGTTTTTCTAAAGTATGGCTCTTAGATTCTTCTATTATTGTACTAGTAGATTCAGAATTCTCGGATAAGCTATTGTCAGATGTACTATCTGATTGTGTTAAAATGCTTTCTGAATTTTTTGGAATGTTTTCAACTGTAGTAACTGTTTCAGTAGTTTGATCAATTACAACTTCAGTTTTTTTTTCCTGTGAAATTCCGTCGGCTTGAATTAATCTAGGGGCATAAGACATTTTACTCAAAGCAATTTCTACGTGCAGTCTTTTGTTTCGAGCAGTTGAGTATTGTACATCGCACTCATTAATTAGATTTAAATAAGTCATAAGAACATTCTTAGGTAAAGAATTTACCTGTTCTTTATAACGCATCAATAATGTATCTCCTACATCCAATAAAGAATGAGTTGCTGGAAAACTTAGCATTAAAAGGTTCCTTAAGTGTTCACTTAGGCCTGCTATAAATTGCTCGCCATCAAACCCTTTATGAATAATACTATCATATTGTAAAAGAACTTGAGCTAAGTTTCCAATAATTAGATTATCGATAATTTTAAAATAATAATCATAATCTAGAATATTCAGATTCTCTACTACGTCTTTATATGTTATGTGTTCGCCAGAAGCAGAAGCAATACGATCAAATATTGATAATGCATCTCTCATTGCTCCATCTGCCTTTTGTCCTATAATATGCAAAGCTTCTGGATCAGCAGTTTTATTTTCTTCCGTAAGAATATACTCCAACTGGGGAACAATGTCCGATGCTTGAATTCTTTTAAAATCATAAATCTGACAACGAGAAAGGATTGTTGGCAAAATTTTATGCTTTTCTGTAGTTGCCATAATAAAAATGACATTCGGAGGTGGTTCTTCTAGAGTTTTCAAAAATGCATTAAATGCTGCTTGAGATAACATATGAACCTCATCAATTATAAAGGTTTTATATTTCCCATTTTGAGGTTGAATTCTTACTTGTTCAATTAAAGATCTTATATTTTCTACACTATTATTAGATGCTGCATCTAACTCAATAATATTAAAAGAAGCGTATTCTTCAAATGCTTTACAAGAATCACAATTGTTACAAGGAGTATGCTTGTCTATGGGAGTATCACAATTCATCACTTTTGCTAATATTCTAGCGCAAGTAGTTTTTCCTACTCCTCTTGGCCCACAAAACAAATAGGCATGTGCTATTTTTTCAGATTGAAGAGCTTTTTTAAGTGTATCACTAACATGACCTTGACCTACTACTTCGTCAAAAGTTTTAGGACGGTACTTTCTAGCTGAAACAACAAAATTACTCATAGAAAAAAATATAGTCTTGGAACTCAAATGTACATTATTTCAAGGATAGAACCACTTGAAATTTAATTTAAATCCCTTAAGAATGGAAGTAGATATTTAAGTAGTATTTCCTTAAAAATAAATACTAGATGATAATGCACAAATCTCTTTTCAAATCTAGTTCTAACTTTCGAAATTTGTTTTGATGGGAATATGTGATCAAGTATTATTGAGAAAATATAAGATTTGTGGCTAACTTAAAAAACAACATTACCTTATAAAATAGGAGTATTGGTTTTGCTAGTAAATTAGATGGATGCGAGAGTAGGTCGCTGCCTTATGTATATTATAATGAACTTAGTACAAATGGTAAGAGCCCAACATAATTAAATGCTGAGCTCTTATAAAATGGCGGCTTGACAATGCGATCCGCTAGGATCGTAGTGACTTAATGTCACTGCGAAGCGAGGAACCGAAGCATCAGCTTCGGCAGCGGATGCGAGAGTAGGTCGTTGCCTTATATATTTTATAATGAACTTAGTACAAATGGTAAGAGCCCAACATAATTAAATGCTGAGCTCTTATAAAATGGCGG
>CAYOIL010000213.1:4471-7222 GCA_964403985.1 uncultured Saprospiraceae bacterium | reverse complement strand
TTACCTAGTAATGAACTAGAGTTAGGTTTATGGTTAGAGTCGGAAAGAATGTTACATGCAAAAGTTGATGATATAGGAATTGAAACGCAAAGGCAGGTAGTCAAAGAAGAGCGAAGACAAAGAATGGATAATCAGCCATATGGTTCTATACTTGAAGAATCTATGAAAAGAGCTTATCAAGATTATCCATATAGCTGGCCCATCATAGGATCTATGGAGCATTTAAATGCAGCTGTAGAAAAGGATTATCAAGACTTTTATGCTACTTTTTATGTGCCAAATAATGCAGTTTTAGTTGTTGCAGGTGACTTGGAATATGCCGAAACAGAAGCACTAGTAAGAAAATATTATAGTGATATTCCTACAGGTACGATTGATATTCCAAGACCAAATAAAAATCCTAAGCCATTATTGACTGAAATCAGAGATACTGTATATGATAATATTCAATTACCGGCTGTAATTCAAGTTTACAGAACAGTAGGTATGGATCATCCTGATTATTATGCTGTCGATATGCTTGGTCAACTATTGTCACAAGGCGAAAGTTCAAGATTTAATAAGTCATTAGTTAATGAGCAACAACTTGCGTTGTTCGTAGGATCTTTTCCACTTGGGTTAGAAGATCCTGGTGTTACACTTGCTTTTGGTATAGTTAATGGGGGAGTAGCTCCTGAAACTTTGGAAGCTGGAATGGATGCTGAAGTTGCCAAAATTTCTACAGAATTAATTTCTGATGAAGAATTTCAGAAATTAAGAAATCAAATTGAAGTAAATCTTATCAATCAAAATGGAAGACTGTCTGGAGTAGCTGAAAATTTAGCTAATTCAAAGACGTATTTTGATGATGCTTCTCGTGTAAATTCAGAATTGAATAAATATTTATCTGTAACAAAAGAAGATATAATGGAAGCTGCAAAAATGTATTTGACTCCGAATAAGAGAGTTGTCTTGTACTATTTGCCTAAACCTGCAAATCCATAAACCATCTTCCTTTTTTTAATAAATAAAAGAATAAAAATGAATATCAAATTATATAAATATTTCATCGTTTGTTTTGCGTTCATACTTATAGCTTGTACGCCTAAAACAACAGACAAAATGATGGATAAAGCTGCTGAAGCGCCAAAGTCCTTTAGATCTCAAGCTCCAGCTTCAGGTGAGGCAAAGCCGGTCCAAATGGGGGAGTACACTATAGAAGAACTTGACAATGGATTAAAAATAATTATTGTAGAGAATCATAAATTACCTTTAGTAAATTTTCAATTATCACTAAATAGTCCTCCAATACTTGAAATGGACAAAGGTGTTGATAAGTCAGGTTATGTAGGAGTTGCTGGTTCATTAATGTCTTATGGAACTAAGAATAGAACAAAATCAGAAATTGATCAAAAGGTCGATTACTTAGGAGCTTCATTATCTACAAGCGGCAGATCAGCTTCAGGACAATGCTTGAATAAACACCTCGATGACTATATGGATATTTTTAGCGATGTGTTGATTAATCCAATATTTCCGGAAGAGGAATTCAACAAAGTAATTAAAAGAACACTATCTGGTATTCAATCTTCACAAGATGATCCCAATGCAATTGCAGGTAAAGTGAGAAATGCTTTAGTGTTTGGAAAAGATCATCCATATGGATTAAGTGAATCAACTAGCAGTGTGAATAATATCACGCTTGATGATGTTAAATCATATTATAATAAAACATTTTACCCAAGAAATGCTTATTTGATAATTGTAGGTGATATTACTCCTGGAGAAGCAAAAAAGAAAGCAGAACAATATTTTGGTAAATGGCAAAATCCTCCAGCAATGGCTGCTTATGCGCCCATGCCAACACCTAAGAAGCCAAACGGGGCAAGTGTAGACTTTGTGAATAAAGCTGGTGCAGTTCAATCGGTGATTAATATCGCATATCCCGTAGATATAAAGCCCGGTGATGATGATGCTATTAAAGCTTCAGTCATGAATGCAATACTTGGTGGTGGATTCTTTTCAGGAATGCTAATGCAAAATTTAAGAGAAGATAAAGCCTATAC
Source organism: uncultured Saprospiraceae bacterium (assembly GCA_964403985.1). Taxonomy (GTDB): domain Bacteria; phylum Bacteroidota; class Bacteroidia; order Chitinophagales; family Saprospiraceae; genus JAHDFB01. The sequence goes on along the minus strand of CAYOIL010000213.1, from coordinate 5,177 downwards.
ATATGGAGCTCGATCAACTTTAGATGTAGATCCTTATCAAGGGTATTTTAATGCTTTCGCAAGTGTGAGGAATGAAGTAAGTGATTCTTCGGTTGTTGAATTTTTAAAAGAAATGAATACACTAAGGACAGTTAAAGTAGATAAAGAAAATCTAGAAATCTCAAAAAGATTTATGATTGGTACATTTGCAAGATCAGTAAGTAATCCCTCAACTGTCGCTCGATTAGCTCTTAATTCAGCTAAGTATGACTTGCCAAAAGATTATTATGAAAATTACATTTCGAACATTACCAAAGTAACTCAAGAAGATGTTATGGAAATGGCTAATAAATATATTACACCGGATAATGCTCATATCATTGTTGTTGGTAATAAAAGTGAAGTAGCTGATAAATTATTAGTTTTTGACTTCGACAAAAAAATTGACTTTTATGATACGGAAGGCAATTATGTAGTTCCTTCTGACGAAAAAATTCCAGAAGGACATACTGCAGAAATAGTAATTGGAGATTATTTAGATGCAATAGGAGGTACTGATAAAATCAATTCAATAAAGGATATGACATCTATTTTTGGTGCTGAAATTATGGGCAGAAATGCAGTTTTTACTTCAAAACTAAAAGCACCTAGCATGGTGTTTGTTGAAGTGAAGGCAGGTAAAATGACAATGCAAAAGCAAGTATATGATGGTAAAGTTCTAAAAAAT
>CAYOIL010000213.1:1834-4461 GCA_964403985.1 uncultured Saprospiraceae bacterium | reverse complement strand
CCTCAATTCGATGCGATGAAGGAACAAACGGTTCCTGTTACGCAAAGCTTATACTTGACGGACGATTATTCTATAAAGTTGGATGGAATTACAAAAGTAGATGGTAAATCTAATTATGTAATTTTAATTAAAAAGCCAACAGGGGAATCTGTTACTGAATATTATGATGTAAATACGAACCTCGTAACTAGAACAGTGGAAGTTATAGAAGCGCAAGGTCAATCAATGACTATGTCAAGAGATTATAATGACTATGAAGAAGTTGATGGTGTCTTATTTCCATCTACAATTTCAATTACTGGAATGATGCCTACAACTGTTGTATTAAAGAAACAAGAAATTAAAATTAATTCTGGATTAGAAGATTCAGATTTTAAGTAGAAAGATAAATTATTGATTAAAAGTTGAAGAGCTTGTTCCACGATTTGTGAACAGGCTCTTTTTTATAAATACACTCCTTAACTCAATTCTTCAAAGTATCCAGTGTCAAGGTTCTTTCGGACATTATCCCAACTAAAATATCTTCCGTTCATGCAAACATACACTCCTGGAGATAGAGATTGAGCAAAAGCCATTGAGGCACCTAAGTTGAAAAACCCATCGGAAGAAGTTCCAAAAGCATAAGGAATCATAGCTCCTGTAAGAATTATAGTCTTGTTACTTAGTTCCGCTTCTTTAGCTAATTCAGTTGCAGTTTCGACCATTCTGTCAGTACCATGAGTAATAATGATTTTGTGTGTTTTTGCAGATTTACAATTATGGACAATTATATCTCTATCAGCATCAGTCATTTCCAGCGAATCTACCATCATAAGGGTCTTTATATCGATATTAAGTGTAGATCTACCTCTTACAAACATTTTACTAAGGTGTGTGTCTGTAAAATATAATTCACCAGTAATGAAATTATAGTCTTTGTCGAATGTACCACCAGTAACGAAAAGCTGTATGAATTTTGCCATGTTAAATTGTTTGGATGGCAAATGTATAGAATGCATTTATTTATCATCTTATACTTTACAAAGATTGTAGAGAAAAACTTTCATATGTTAATTTTATTTAATATATGTTTTATATCATATTAATTAAATAATTAATATTAACTTTGCTGAATCTCTGTATTTTTTAACGAATTGAGTAAAAAAATGAGGAATTATATTCTTGCCCTATTTATGTTTTGTTTTGTATTCGGTAGTGTAAATGCACAAAGTCCAACTTACAAAACTGGTCTAAGCTTTAAAAAGCTTTTTTTAGATTACCAATCTCAAAATGGAGGTTCTTTATCCGCACTTAGAAAATATCATTCTGGTTATGAAATTGGTTTGAATTATAATTTACATCCATCTTTAAACTTAGTGGTGCCTATTCATATAGGAGTACCATCAAGCCATTTGGGAATAGAAGATTATCATAAAACTATTTTTGGAGCTGGTGCCCACATTCAATATCAATTCTTTAATGCTGAAAGTAAAATTGTTCCCTATATCGTAGGGGGATTAAGTGGTGTAAGTGAAAGTAAAGGAAGTTTCAATTTGCAAGCTCCGGTTGGTCTTGGGCTAAATTTTAAAGTTTTCCCAAGAGGACTAATAAACTGGGAAACTACTTATAGAAAGTCTTTTAGCTCCGATAGAGATAATATTCAACATGGAATCGGATTTGTATATTTATTTGGAAAGGATGGTGCTGTAAATGATGTAGCAAGAGATGCAAACGATAGTGATGGAGATGGTTTAACAGATGAATTGGATCTGTGTCCACAAGTTGCAGGTCCTGCAGATTTAAAAGGCTGTCCTGATAGTGATGGTGATGGAATAGCTGACTATGAAGATGCTTGTCCTTCTTATGCTGGTCTTGCAAAACTAAATGGATGCCCTGATAGTGATGGAGACGGAGTAAGTGATAAGGATGATGAATGCCCTAATTTAGCAGGTGTAATATCTAATAAAGGTTGTCCTGACTCTGATAAAGATAATGATGGAGTCGTAGATTCAAAAGATAAATGTCCAGATCTAGCTGGTTCTATAGATAACGATGGTTGCCCATTAATGGATGCAGATAATGATGGAGTAAGTGATGCAATAGATAAGTGTCCTAATAATCCAGGTCCTGCTTCCACACAAGGTTGTCCAGATTCTGATAGAGATGGTGTTGCAGATTTTGCTGATAAATGTCCGAATCGTCCAGGTATTGCTGCCTATGGTGGTTGTCCAGATTCTGATGGTGATGGAATTGATGATACAAGAGATAAATGTCCGAATAGTCCAGGTTCAGTTTCAAATAACGGATGCCCTGAAATTTCAGCTTCTGACAGAGAAACATTAGAATTAGCAATGAGAGCAGTACAGTTCGAGACTGGATCAGCTACTTTAAAGTCTGAATCATCGAGAATATTAAACCAAATTGCTGAAATTATGGTTAGGTATCCAGATTTTAATTTATCTATTTCTGGACATACTGACAATACTGGATCAGCTACTAATAATCAACGATTATCAGAAAAGAGAGCAAAATCTTGTTATGATTTTCTTTCAAGAGCAGGTGTTTCTGCAAGCAGAATGAATTATTCTGGTTATGGAGAATCACGACCAATAGCAGACAATAATACATTAAGAGGAAAAGCCCTAAAT
>CAYOIL010000213.1:0-1824 GCA_964403985.1 uncultured Saprospiraceae bacterium | reverse complement strand
TTATTTATTTAAATTGTGATTTTATATATTCTAATACTCTAGCAGTATGTTCATAGTATGTAGTAAATGAAAATTGAATTTAGTCTATCTTTCTATAATGCAAGTTGATGTATATAATCTACTTTGAGAAAAAATGTATATTAAATTAGTCTACTCATCGATTATTAATGAAATTGTCTATGAATTCTAGTTTATTCTATGCAATTTTAGACTTTCGAATTATTAATATTTGGCACATTAGTAAAATTTTTACATATCATTGTTTAATTCACTCATAAACCTTCTAAAATGAGATTGCTTTTAATACTATCTGCATGTTTAATTTATATGTCTAGCTGTCAAACCAAAACAAAATCTATGTCTGAAATGCAAAGTAAAGTCAAGTCATTAGAGGCTCCTACTGCTATTAAAGAAGAATATATACATGATATTCATGGTGATAAAAGATTAGATAATTATTATTGGATGAAATTATCTGATGATCAGAAAAATGCTGAAAATCCTGATGAAGCAACCCAAAAGGTAGTTGATTATTTAAATGCTGAGAATGATTATACTGAAAAATCAATGGCACATCTTCAGACTTTTGAAGAAAAACTATTTAAAGAAATCAAAGGAAGAATAAAGGAAACAGACATGAGTGTTCCTTACAAAGAGAATGGATATTTTTATATAACAAGATTTGAACAAGGCAAGGAATATCCTATATATAGTCGAAAGAAAGGAAACCTAAAAGCTGAGGAAGAAATTTTACTAAATGTTAATGACCTTGCAGAAGGTCATGATTTTTTTAACATTGGAGGAAGATCTATTAGTCCTGACAATAAGATATTAGCCTTTGGAGAAGATAATTTAAGTAGAAGGATTTATACATTAAAATTTAAAAACCTACAAACTGGGGAAATGCTCGAAGATGAGATCCCTGCAACTTCTGGTTCTGCTGTTTGGGCCAATGATAATAAAACTGTTTTTTATTCTGTAAAAGATCCTGTAGCATTAAGATCGTATAAAATTTTCAAACACACTTTGGGGACACCCGCTTCTGATGATAAAGAAGTTTTTCATGAAGAAGATGATACTTATATTGCTTTTGTTTATAAATCAAAATCCAAGGAATACATAATTATTGGTTCTTATGCTACTGTCTCACAAGAATATAGAGTTCTTAATGCTAACCAACCAAATGGTGAATTCAAAGTATTTACTAAAAGAGAAAGAGGACTAGAGTATGGGATTTCTCATTTTAATGATAAATGGTTTGTGAAAACAAACAAAGATGGAGCTAAGAATTTTAAATTGATGACTACTCCTGAAAACAAAACCTCTAAAGAGAATTGGGTAGATGATATTAAACATAGAGAAAATGTTTTACTAGAAGGAATGGAGATTTTTAAAGATTACTTGGTTTTAAGTGAACGTATTGATGGAATTACCAAACTTAGAATAATATCTGATTCTAAGAAAATTGATAGATATGTTGATTTTGGGGAAGATGCATCATTGATGTATACATCTGTAAACCCTGACTTTGATACAAACGTATTGCGATTAGGCTATACTTCATTAACCACTCCAAATTCTACTTTTGATTTCAATATGGAAACGGAAAGTAAAACTTTATTAAAACAACAAGAAGTAATAGGAGACTTTAATACATCTGATTATAAATCACAAAGAGTAAAAGTAAAAGTACGAGATGGGGCAGAAGTGCCAGTTAGTATAGTATATCATAAAGATACACCTTTGGATGGTACAGCACCATGCTTATTATATGGCTATGGTTCATATGGAATTACGATTCCTGCGGCGTTCAGAACGACCATA
>CAYOIL010000212.1:0-7303 GCA_964403985.1 uncultured Saprospiraceae bacterium | reverse complement strand
ACCCAGTTAACGCTTGATATGTTAGCCGTTGGAGAACCATACAATGTACCAGACCCATTTACATTTGATGAAGACAAAATGAATAATGTTCTTAATACATTAAAAGTAGGATCAATATTAAATGTAGCTGGTCATGCATTTACAATAGAAGAATGGCGAAATATTATAACTTCTATTCAGGAAGTTGCAATGAAAGAAAAGAAATCAAAGATTCCTGTTTTATATGGAATTGATGCAATTCATGGTAATAATTACACAGTTGGAGCAACTCTATTTCCGCAAGAAATTAATCTTGCAGCGACTTGGAATAAGGCACATGCACTTAATACAGGAATTGTAACAGGTTACGAAGCACGAGCTTCATATATTCCTTGGAGTTTTTCACCTGATTTTGATATTGCAAGGGATGCAAGATGGCCCAGATTTTGGGAGACTTTTGGTGAAGATCCTTATTTATCTGGAGAACTAGGTTCTTCAATGGTTATTGGGATGCAAGGCGAAAATGTAAATGACCCATACAAAGTAGCAGCTTGCATGAAACACTTTTTGGCGTACAGCCAAACTATTCGAGGAAAAGATAGGGTTCCGGCTTGGATACCAGAAAGATTTATAAAAGAATATTTTACCCCCTCATTCAAAGCAGCAATTGATGCAGGAGCTAAAACTATTATGATTAATTCAGGAGAAATAAATGGTATTCCAACTCATGTTGATTCTAAAATTTTGATAGACTTACTTCGAGATGAATTAGGATTTGAAGGTGTTGCCGTAACAGACTGGTCTGATATTATTTATTTATATACCAGACATAATGTTGCAAAAGATCATAAAGATGCTATTAGAATGTCAATAAATGCAGGAATCGATATGAGCATGGTTCCTACCGATGTTCAATTCCCTACCCTTTTAAAAGAATTAGTTGAAGAAGGTAAAGTGCCAATGTCAAGAATTGATGAATCTGTAAGGAGAATAATTAAATTAAAAGTGGAACTAGGATTATTTGAAAATCCATATTACGAAAAAGTAAAGTATGACAAATTTGCAAGTGAAGAATTTCGATTAATGAGCTTGGAAGCGGCAACCGAATCTCTTGTTTTACTAAAAAATGAAAATAACATTCTCCCTATTTCTGAAGATAAAAAAGTTTTTATCACAGGACCTACAGCAAATAGTTTAAATTATCTCAACGGAGGATGGACAGGAGTATGGCAAGGAAATGATAAAAAATATAATACTCCTGGAAAACAAACAATTAAAGAAGCCTTCGAAATGGCAGCTGGTAAGAATAACATTCTTTATTCTGAAGGGGTATCTTATGACAAAGATGTGAGTTTCAAAGAAGCATTAATTAAAGCCGAACAAAGTGATGTTATTATTGTGTGTGTTGGTGAAATGACCTATACTGAAACACCTGGAAACATTAATGATATTAATCTACCTCGAATTCAAAATGACTATGTAAAAGCTCTATCTGCAACAGGTAAAGATATTATTTTAGTATATGTAGGTGGAAGACCAAGAATTATAAGAGAGATGGTTCCAGAAAGTGAAGCAATAATAGCTGCAATGTTACCTGGTAATGAAGGTGGACATGCATTGGCTAATATAATTTATGGAAAAGCTAATCCTAGTGGTAAATTACCATTCACATATCCAAGATATGCGAATGATTTAGTAACATACGATTATAAAGGAACAGATAAAATTGCTGCTGATTTTTCCACAAATGGAGTAAATCCTCAATTTGAATTTGGATATGGTTTATCATACACAACCTTTGATTATTCGAATTTAACAATAGATAAAACTACTTATGAGAAAACTGATAATATTGTAGTTTCTGTTACTGTTACAAATTCAGGTAAAATTGATGGGAAAGAGGCTATTCCTGTATTTGTTACAGATAAAATAGCAAGTATAACTCCATCAGCAAAAAGGTTAAGAGCATTTGATAAAATTGAATTGAAAGCTGGTGAAAGTAAAACTGTTACGTTCGAAATTCCAGTTCAACGTTTAGCTTTTGTTGGTAGAGAAAATACTTGGATTGTAGAAGCAGGCGACTTTAATATTCAAATTGCTAATCTAAATAAAGATTTTATGGTTGAATAAAATGAATATACAGATAAAATAATCCTCATTCATAATAATATATGAGTGGGGATTTTTATTTTAAAACAGTAACATCACCTATTACTTTTTCTGTTCCAGCTCCGTCAGGTAACGCAACTAATGCATAAAAAGCGAAAACTGCTGGATTAACTGTCTCTCCTTTGAAAGTACCATCCCATCCAAACTCTAGATTATTGGAAGGAACATTTTCAGTAAAAAAGACTCTTTCTCCCCATCTATTATAAATTGCCAGTTCAGAAATAATCATATCTTGATCTGTGAATATTGTAAAGACATCATTTATTCCATCATCATTGGGCGTTATCACGTTAGGTGTATAAATTGAAGGATTGTCCTCTACTCTTATATTTATTTCAGTAGAAACAATACAGCCATTGACATCAATTATTGTAACTATATAAACTATATCTTCAGGAGTTGATGTATTATTTTCTAAGCAGTCCGTACAATCAAGATAATCTGTAGGAGACCATATAATTGTATCTATTTCATGAGCAGGGATATTAGTTGTAACATTCAATTCGCCATTATTTCCCAGCTCTAAGACGACCTCATCAGGGCCTGCAATTGTTAAGTTATTAGCTGCGTTTATTATAAAACTTGTATCTTTTAAACAACCTTCGGCATCAACAATTAGTAAGTTGTAATTTCCTGGTGACAAATAAAATAAATCATCTTGCGAAATTTATATTTCATTCAATATAATATCGTAAGGTTCTGCACCTCCAGTAATTTCGCCAATAGTCACAGAACCATCATTTATTTCAAAACAAGATTCATCATTAGATTGCCAATTACTTAACTGAAGTATATTAAAATCTTCAGTTACACTTATTGTATCCAAAATTTCACATTGTGAACCTGGATCTAATAGACTTATCAAGTATAGACCTGGAGAAGATATAATTAATGTGCTTTCTTGAAGACCTGAAACTATTGTTCCATTAGCAGTTGACCATAGATAATTTCCTCCGCTATTAGAAAAAGCATTTAATTCTAAAGTCTCATCACTACAATTAAAACTCACATCTTCTGATACTGAAAGATCAGGAACTGTCAAAACAGCTCCTACTTCTAAGGTGTCACTATTCTCACATCCACTTATCGTGTCTGTAACGATTACAATATACATTCCAGAGTCAATAACTTCAATTGTTGGATCTGTTGAAATTAATTCATTGTCACTATTATACCATTCAAAGACAGAGGTTTCAAAAGGTATTGATCCACTAACATTTAAGGTAGTCTGATTAATTACACAATTTAGCGAAACATAAGGTCCTACATTAATTATTGGGAACTCTTCCAACTCTTGTATTTCTACAGTATCAATTGATGTGCAACCAGTTATAGTATCAGTGGCTGTTAATATAACCATACCTGAGGTATCTATTTCAAAAATAGATTGTGTAGAAATCGTTGAGTTATATTCCCATTCGTAAATAACGTCTTGTTCAAATGAATGTGAAAGGCTAATCACTTCAATTTTACAGTCTAATATATTATTTGGATCTGCGAAAATTATTGCATCTGGTTCTTCAATATCAAGCCCAACAAAAACTTCATCTGGAGCTGATAGACATCCTGTTTCAGTATCAATTACAAAGAAATAATAGAATCCACTTTCTGTAATTTCTACTATCGAATTATTAGAAATGATTTCACCATTAGCATTTTCCCAGTACGACTCCATCGTCCCGTTATTATTAAAATTACCTGTTAATACAATTAATTCATTTAGACAAGTTATTAATGAATCTGGGCCACCAAGAGCAACAGGAATTTCATCTTCAGAAAAGATAAATAAAGAATCTATTGCAGAACAACCGTCCGAATAATTTGCTTCAAAATAATGCCATCCAGTTACTTCAGAAATCGCGACAGAATCTGCGGAAATAAAACCTTTAGGCCCAGTCCAAGAATAATTTCCTGGTTCTGATGAAATACCTACAAGTACTGCTTCTTTCATTGCACAATCAATCTGGATTGAATCACCAACTTGAACTGTTTGAATACATTCACTGCAATTATCAGGAGGACTTACGTCCAAAATTAAAGGGCAATCTTGATTATTTATATCAACAATACTAATTTGTAAATTACCAGCTTGAATAGAATAAGGTCCTAATTCAACATCAACTCCATATGAATACTGCGTTGTTTCATTCAATATATTCCAATTAGAAGAAACATTTGCACCTGTGATATTAACTGTAAAGTAAAATACATCATCTTCTGACGTATTGTTTGTTCCATTATTGTCACAAATAATGTTGTCAAAGTTTCCTACTATATCACAAGCATCTGAGCATGACTCAAGAAGTAAAATCTCAGAATTGAAACAATTTTCAAATTCACTATCAATGAATTGAAGTTGTATTTCTGAGCCATCGAGATTATTAAAAACTTCAGTAACTAAGCCACCATAAGAATAAACTCCAAATAAGACATCATCAATAAAAACTTGATATTGATTGTTTGCGCTTCCGTCTATTGATGAAACAGTCCATTGAACAGTAATGAAGTCATCGGCAGGATCAAGATCTGTACCGTTATCATCACATTCAAATTCAAATAAGTCCAATATAACGCTACAAGGGGAAGAACATGGAACTAAAGGTCCTATTTCTAGTGTATCCGTACAAAATAAAGAGTCTAGATCTTGTATTATGATAATATGTTCTTCATCATCAGCATTGAAGTTAATTATGATATTATTTATATCATATATTTCGGCAGGATTGTCATCAATCGTAATATATACTTCTTCTGAAATTGCACCATTGAAGATTAATAAATCAATCATCACGGTGTAAAAATCATCAGAAAATACGTCTTCCGTATCGTTATCAAAACATTCCAAGGTAAAATCATCTATCACTAACGCGCAATCAGAAGAACAAGGATCTAGTGCTTCTACATCAATAATTAATTGACATTGGTTATCTTCAGAATCAACTAGGACTATAGTAGGTGTAGTTCCATCCGCTGGTAAAGTAAATTCTGAAAGAATTCCATATTCGAAAACAAATGTAGAAACATTATTAATTTGAACTGTATATGTATTTGAAGTAGAGCCGTTTATACTAGAGGCATTAATACTTATCGTAATTTCATCGTCCAAAGGATCAGTTGATGTTTCATTATTGTAACAAACAAAATCGTAAACATCAAGAGTGATTTCACAATTTGTACTACACGGGTTTAATGGAATTGAAATTTCTTCTATTGAGCATAGAGTCTCTATGTCTATAACATTTATTGTTATTTGCTCTCCTGAAGCAGGAACATCAACTGAATGATCCACTCCATATGAAAAATTTCCTATTACTTCTTGATCAATTACAAGTTCGAATTCTGTACTAGAGCTACTAGATGAACTAATATTAAAAGTTATTGTATAGAAATCATCAGTTGAATCAGTGCCCGTATCATTATTATTACATTCGTAAGTAATTGATTCTAAATTTATTAATTGACCTTCTTCAATTGTAAAATTGAAGGTGTCAGTACAAGAAAGTAATTTATCTGTAATAACTAGCAGATAATCATTAGGGGCAAGATTTGTAAGACCATCTGGATAATCAATTAATGAACCATCTAAAAATACATTATAGTCAGAAATATTAACAGGCTCTACTATTTCCACTAATCCATTTTGATCGAAACAAAGAGGATTTGTAATGTCTAATTCGATAGAAGGATTTTCATTGAGAATAATATCAAAACCTAATACTGAAGTACATCCAAAAACACTTGTAACTAAAACATAAATACTGTCACTTTCTGTAACATTAAAAATTGTAAATCCATTCATTTGGGCGTAAGCCTCTTCTATAGTCTCATAATAAACAAATTGGTTATCTAAGTTACTATTTATCTGGGTATTATATTGGCTAAGATCTAGAGATAAGGGTAAATCATTTTCACTGAAACAAAAGGCAATATCACCAGGATCTGTTAACGGTGGAGAAGCGACAACTTCTAAAGTAACTTGAGTCAATGTTGCTGAGAAACATCCTGGAAACTCTATACTCTCTGTTTGTAAGTAATAGGAATAAATTCCAGCTGTAAGATTTTCAACAACTAAACTATCAACACCACTCAAAATCGGCTCATCATCATCTAGATTTTCATACCAATGTAAAGTCAAACCTTCTTCATATGTACCATATAAAACCGCACTTTCTTCACTTTCACATAAAACAACATTAGTGCCTTCAGGTGGCTCTACTTGCGGACAATCACAATTCGGAGGATTTAAATTGATAAATCCTACACAGAAGTTTACCGGATCAAAATATGTGATTGTAATAGCTTCATCAATTGGGATTCCACTAACAATGACTGTTCCATCACCTTGATCCTCTACATCTCCGAAAGTAGTGCTTATGGTTGCATCGAAAGATTGAAGTTCGACTGTATATGTTGTATTATTTTCAGTACAAAAAATTGTATCAATTTCTATTGGAATTAGTTCAAAATAATTTACTGAAATTATTGCTTCATCAGCAGGACATGTATTTCCTGACTCTACTGAATAACTAAAATTGTATATTCCTGGCTCTTGAGAACCTATTACTATTGCTTCAGGATTATCCAAATTTACATTTGCATTGTCTAAATCTTCCCAAACCCCTCCAGGAGTATAATTGTCACCTAATGCTTCTACTAAATCAACTAATCCTGGTACGCATAATTCTACTTCACTATCATCTCCTGCAAATGGAGGTAGATCGACAAAAATTGTAATAGGTACTTCTTCTTCACAACCTAAATCATTAAAAACACTTATAGTATATAGTTGTGTTTGAGAAGGACTGACAACTAAATTATTTAATAAATCTCCTGTGTTGGATGGATATCCTTCGAAATAATCTATATCGAAACTTTGTCCATTATTGTCAATAACATTTATTATCCCTAGATCATATGAATCTCCCAAACAAATATTAATTATAGTAGGATCAACAGTTAAAGATAAATCTGGAGATAAAGTAACTGTCCTTATATGCTCTATTTCTTCTCCATTACAATCATTGATATAACTCCATGAATGAGTGTAAACATCACCATTCTGTTGCACTGAAGCTTCTACTGATCCTTGAATCGAACATATTCCTTGTTCATTATTAGAATAAAATAGATTTCCAGGATCTTCATATTCTTGTCC
>CAYOIL010000211.1:928-7304 GCA_964403985.1 uncultured Saprospiraceae bacterium | reverse complement strand
CTTTACAATGGAATTGTATGATGGTGTTCAATATGCGGAAATGGATAGGAAAGGAGAGAAAGGAGCCAGAGATAAAGATCAATTTATGCGAATATATTTTGAAAAATATATAAAGCAATTTGATATGTCCGAATTTGAATTTGCTTTAAGCAATAACTCGATGGGTAGGAGAAAACACGATTTATATAATTCATTTCAAATGCAGGAAATTATTGATTCATTGGATATAAAAATTGATAAAAAAATAAATACTTCAAGGTATTTTTTCAAAGATATTCTTCCTGGATCAAAAGATAAAATTGATTTAGATGAAGATCTTGAAAGTCAAACCGAAGAGTTAATAAAAAAATATGATTCTTCTAAAAACCCTTTGGAAAAAGAAATAGCACTTGAAAAGAAGAAAGAAATAAATAAAAAAGCAACGAAAAATAGAGTCTTAGAAAAGAAAATAGTATCTAATAAAAATCAAAAAGGTTCTAAGTCAAATCAATTTTATAGAGATAGAGTTAATTTTAGAAAGAAATCATTTGATATTGATACCATGCAATCTATAAGTTCAACGATAGAAGAAAAGAATTTAAAAAATATTTTATTCAGAGCTAAAGCACAATCTCAAACCTTAAAAGAAAGGTATAGAGGAATTAAAACGACTACAGGAAGTTCTGTGTACAGCAGAAATCGATATGAATTAAGATTACATCAGCAAGTATGTTGGGCTGTAATTTGTGTTCTTTTTATATTTATTGGAGGTTCATTGGGATCTATTGTTAGAAAAGGCGGGTTTGGATACCCTTTATTAATAGCTATTGTATTTTTCGTTTTATTTATATTCAGTAATATTTTAGGAGAAAAACTAATGAGTGGTGGAACACTTTCACCAATACTAGGAGCATGGTTACCATGTTTTGTTGTAGCTCCCTTTTCATTTTATTTTACTTATAAAGCTATTCGAGATAGCACTTTTAATTTTAATTTAAAGTCTTTGTTTTCTTGAAAAAGTTAATTCCCTTTTTTATTATTTATTCGTTAGTTTTTATACTAGCAATTATCGTAATCGTAATTACTGATAAGGGTGAATGTTTATTATTTCTTAATGCAAATCAAACACCTTTGCTAAATATTGTTTTTATTTTATTATCGATTGCAGTTGAGGTGCCAATCTTTATATTACTTGCATTTATTTTACTGTGGAAAAATTATAGAGCAAGCATACAAATAGGTGCTGTAGGAGTTTTAACATTGATAATTACTACTTCATTAAAAGCATATTTTGCTCACCCTAGACCTTTAATTCATTTTGAGCATGAAAAGATACTCGATCTTATAAAGCTAATACCATACTCGGAACCAATATTAGGATTCACAAGTTTTCCATCAGGGCATACTACAGCAGCGTTTGGTATGATGTTATCTTTAGCGATTATCTTTAAAAGGACTTGGGTTAGTATTTTAGCAGTATTAATGGCAATAGGGACAGCTATTAGTAGGATTTATCTTGTAAATCATTTTATTGAAGATGTTGTAGCAGGTTCATTATTAGGGATTTGTATAGCTTTATTTGTCTATAAATTACTAAACTACTTCAAAGTACCATCTAGGAAATCAATTGTTTCTTTGAAAAAGATAAAATAACTAATCTATTTGGTAGAGAAACTGCTGAAAATTCAACTTTTTACTGGAGACTGAAGCATTATACATTTTATTGATATTATTTCATTTTCGCTCCTCTTGACAAATTTATAATGCCAAATTCAGGTTTAATCTTCAGAGAATGCTTTATCAATATCTTCTTCAATGGATCGCAATCTGGTTTTACATAATTGAATTAGTTCAGATCCTCTTTTAATTAAAGTTGAAAGTTCTTCTACACTAACGTCTTCACCTTGTATTTTAGCTTGAATTGTTTGAAGTTCAAGATAGGCAGCATCAAAATTTATATTTTCACTCATTTTACTATCGTTTTTATTTCACCATCAAAAAATTGTAAAGTAATTTCGTCTTGTGGATTTGTTTGACTAATTGATTTTATGTTTTTTCCATTATTTGAAGCTATTACATAGCCTTTCTTGAGGGTTTGAACAGGATCTGCAATTTTCAATAGAGCACTTATAGAATCTATCTTTTGATAAATAGTTTTTATTTTACTAGTTGAGCTCATTAAAATAATCTCTTTACTATTATCAAGTTTATTATTAAGTGACTGAATTTTGAAAGCACTATTTGATTTTAGAATATCAATAAACTGGTCTAAATAATTATTATAGGATTTTAATTTTCTTTCTGTTTCAAATTTAATATTTACAAATGTATTATAGACTTCACTTTCAAAAGATGCATTTTGATCTATTAAGAAGTTAGCAACTGCAGTAGGCGTTTTAAGTGAAATTGCACTAACCATGTCTGCAATACTTAGATCTATTTCATGCCCAATTCCTGTAATTACAGGAATATTCATTTCGCTTATTTCTTTGGCAATTTCATAAGAATCAAATGCTGCAAGATCGAGTTTCGAACCTCCTCCTCTTGTTATGATTACGACTTGAAAATCATTAGTTTCATTTATAGAACGTAGTTGAGAAATTACCTCCATTTCTGTTCGATGACCCTGCATTGCTGCTGGAAATAATTTTACCTTAAAGTCATAAGCATATTGATTTTTCTCTAAATGATTTGTAAAATCCTTGAAACCTGCAGCTGTATGGCTAGAAATGACAGCAATTTTCTGAACAACAGTAGGGAAGGGGATCCCCCCATTAAGACCTATCCTATTTTCATCCTTTATTCGTTTAACAACTAATTCTCTATTTATTGCTAATTGTCCAAATGTAAAAGAAGGATCAATATCTTTTACTAAGAGTTTTAATCCATATCTTTCATGAAAGTCAAGTTCTACTTTTAGCTTAACTTCCATTCCGTCTCGCAAGATCTTTTCAGTGACAGCTCCTAGTTTTTTCTTTATGAATTGGAAGTCTTTGAACCAAATAGCAGCAGACATGAATGCTTTTACTTCATCAGTCTGTTCATCTTTTTCAACTAAGTTTAGATAGCAATGTCCTCTTGTTGTGTTAACTTGAGATATTTCACATGAAATCCACATAGAATCAACAAAATTTAAAGCAATGACTTGCTTTACATATTTACCTAGTTCACTTAAACTTAATATTTCCATTTATGGATTTTATACAAACAGACGACAAAAATGCTTATAAAATTGTTAACGAATAGGGGAAAGTGGTATAAAATTTGTTTTATTTACGTTGATATAGTGTATGAAAGCTAAGATAGGAAACATATTAAAAATTGGGTTTACAGGATTTCTCTTAATGGGACTCCTCATACTTAGCAGTGATCTATATGTAAGCTCTTTTCAAAAATATACCGAAACTGACATAAATAAAGTTGAAGACTTTAAAGTGGGTTTAGTTCTTGGAACAAGTAAATATACCTCACAAGGAAGAATTAATCTATTTTATAAATATAGATTACAAGCAGCAACAGAACTTTATAACAGCGGTAAAATTTGTAAAATATTAGTTTCAGGAGATAATGGTAATTATTCCTACAATGAACCAAGAATGATGTTTCAAGATCTAGTAGATGCTGGAATACCTTCTTCAGATATTTTTCTAGATTATGCTGGATTTAGAACGTTCGACTCTGTAATTAGAGCAAATAAGGTATTTAATCAAACATCTTTTTTGATCATTTCGCAACAATTTCACAATGAAAGAGCTGTGTTTATTGCAAAGAAAAATGGAATTAATGCGAAAGCCTACAACGCCAAAGGTGTCTCTTTTAAATTTTCTCCTAAAACAGTAATTAGAGAAAAATTAGCAAGAGTTAAAGCTGTCTTAGACGTCCATTTATTAGGAACATCTCCTAAATTTTTAGGTAAGAAAGAGGTTATTAGCTAAAAAAAAAGCACAATTGTTTTCACAATTATGCTTAATTTTTACCTTTTGGGCAAAAGCCCTATACAATTCCTAACTAAATACTTCAGTACCAGCAAAATGAAAGTCAGATTCAATTTTTGCATTTTCATCAGAATCTGAACCATGAACAGCATTTTCACCTATGCTTGTAGCATATAATGCACGAATAGTTCCTTCGGCAGCCTCTGATGGATTCGTAGCACCTATAGTTGTACGAAAATCAACAACTGCATTATCTTTCTCAAGAATTGCAGCTACAATAGGACCTGAAGACATAAATTCTACTAATTCACCGTAAAAAGGACGCTCTTTATGTACAGCATAAAATTCACCCGCTTTTTCAGCAGATAATTTTGTGTATTTCATTGCTACAATTTTAAACCCAGCTTTATTGATGTGATTTAATATAGCACCAATATGCCCATTTTTTGTAGCATCTGGTTTGATCATTGTGAAAGTTCTGTTGCCAGCCATTCTTTAATATTTTTTTATGATAAATAAATCGCCGCAAAACTATCATTATTTTTTTGATTCATGAGCAGCAGTCTCTTTCAATTTTTAATCCTTATTATATACTTAACATGTATCGAGGAATGGGGGATGTTATTCAAAAAGCCTATTTAACATAATATTAATTATAGGCAAAATGGAACAAGTTGAAAATACTTGTATAATAGATTACTTAATAATTGTGAAAACAAAGCCTATTCTTCTTGATTTTCTCGTTGGTTGTATGTATTTTTAGTTTATCTATTATTAAATTTTTATGAAAAGCAGCTTTAAGTTATACTTGAGTTTTATTGTACTATGTGCAATCTATGGCAATTGTTTTTCTCAAACTCCCACTTATGGCGATTGTTTAGGAGCTTTACCAATATGTGATTCAATAAATGTGGAGGTCATTTCACCAAATAATGCAGGCAATTATATTGATGAGATACATGAAAATTGTTGCATTTCAGAAGAGCAGAATTCTATCTGGTATACTTTTCAAATTAAAAATTCAGGCTCACTTGGATTTACAATTATACCTGCAGATCCTGACTATGATTATGACTGGGCGCTATTTAACATAACTAATAAATTTTGCTCTGATATTGCCAATGATTTTTCTTTAATTGCAAGTTGTAATGCCGCTGGTGGTATTGACAATGGATTTAATTGTTACGGTGATACTGGACCAAATGGAGGTACAATTTTTGATTTTCAAAATGCAAATTGCGGAGTAAATCCTCCTACAATGAATTCTAACGGATTTTCTCCTTTTAATGATTTCGTACAAGTAATAGAAGGTGAAGTTTATGCTTTATTAATTTTAGAGTTCACAGATGAAGTTCCAGATGGTTTTATGATTGATTTTACAGATGGTGATGATGTAGGAATTTATGATGAAGAACGTCCGGAAATTGAAGAAATAGATTTTATTTATGATGGATGTTTAATTACTGGTTTTACAGTCGAATTTGATGAAGAGATTGTGTGTAGTTCGTTTGAATTTGCCGATTTAAATGTAGTAGTTTCTGGGGAAAGTAATGTTACTGGAACAATTAGTTCTTTGGGGTGTGACGAAAGTGATTTAGCATCGATCTTTACAGTAATTTTAAATAACCCTGTTCAAGCAACAGATACTCTTTTTGTATCTTCCAATGAAGATCCCTATGACTTATGTTTTAACCCAATATTCGAATTCGAATTTACCCAATCAGGTGAATTTACAACTGATACCATCGTAGAACCTATAATTGAAGTATGCGTAGGTGATGAAGTTGAACTAACAGAAGAAATATCGGGACAATTTTCTTCAATTGAATGGTCAACCAATGAAAATACAGAGACAGTTGAAGTAGGTGCTGGATTCTATGAAGCAATTTTAACAGGAGATTGCGGACAAAGAACAGTACAATATGAGGTGGTAAATATTCCTAGCCCTTCAGCTGAAATTGATGTACCACTTTCATTATGTAATGAATCTGTTTTTATTGATATTATATCTCAAGAAGACTTAGTATTTATGATAAGTGAAGGCCCATTTATAACTGAGGCAGAATTACCTTCATTTGAAGTAGGAATTCATGAATTAACTATAAGTAATGGCTTATGTGACTCAATACTTCAATTCGAAGTTTTAGAAGTTGATATTTCATTGGAAATTATTGGAGATGAACTTTATGAAATTGTAAGTGGTGATTCGGTCATTGTGAGCGTAAGTACGAATGAACTTTATGATAGTATTTATTGGGTATTAGATGGAGAAATATTTTGTATAGGTTGTGAAAATATAGAGGTCTCCCCTACTCAAGAGACAGTTTATACTGTAATTGTAATTGATGAAAATGGATGTCCATCTTCGAAAGAGATTATTGTCAGGGTAAGAAGTGAATATGATATTTATAGTCCTAATATATTTTCACCTAATGAAGATGGTATTAATGATCGTTTTATTA
>CAYOIL010000211.1:0-887 GCA_964403985.1 uncultured Saprospiraceae bacterium | reverse complement strand
CCTTCTTGAAGTATATGATAGATGGGGTGAAAGAGTATATAAAGGCGTTGATTTGAGTCCTGATAATTCTAATGATGGTTGGGATGGACTTTTCAAAGGAAAGAAAGTTATGCCGGGCGTTTACTCCTGGATTGCGAGAGTTGAATATATTGATGGTTTCGAACAAGATCTTGTAGGTACTGTTACAGTTATTAGATAAAATATCTATTTTATTAACCTTATACTCTAAAAGGTTATATTTTAATTTCAAATTTTATAATTTTCAGTAGTGAAATCACATAGCTTTTGAAGCATATATTAATTATTTTAAGTCTATTCTCATTTTATTTTGGCTATAGCCAAAATTCTACAGGTGATTGTATTGGCGCAATACCTGTATGCCAAACCGTTTATATAGAAGACTTTTCGCCCATTGGTGCGGGTAATATTGACCCTGAAGTAAACGATGTTTCTTGCATTGTTGATGAGCGTAATTCGGCTTGGTATATTTTTACAATTTTTCAAGGCGGAGACTTAGGATTTACGATTACGCCAGTAAACTTGAATAATGATTATGACTGGTGTGTTTATAATATTACAGGTCTAGATTGCGAGAAAATTCATGAAGACCTAAGTTATATTGCAAGTTGTAACTCTACAGGTGGAATCCAGGGAGGGAAATCGTGTCATGGAGTTACAGGTGCAGATGGTTCAGTCCCCTACTCTTTCCAGAATTTTGGTTGTGGAAACGATCCACCCCATGAGTTTGGAGGGCTTTGCCCTTTAAATGCTTTGATTCCTGTTGAATCTGGTGTTTCTTACGTTATGCTTGTTGATAATTGGTCTGAGTCTGTATTTGGATATTCACTTGTCTTTGATTAAGGAACTGCCATAATATTTGACACAAC
>CAYOIL010000210.1:6181-7361 GCA_964403985.1 uncultured Saprospiraceae bacterium | reverse complement strand
AATGGCATCCGTAATCACATATTTATGCAAACAGTTTCCAAACAAATCTTTGGTGGTCCGTTTTCCTAAATCATTTTTGCTAGCATTTTCAGCGAAGATGGGCGTCCCTGTAAATCCAAAGAGTTGGCTCTTGGCAAAGAACTCGGTAATTCTTCCATGCGTTTCCCCAAACTGACTCCGATGGCATTCATCAAAAATAAAAACAACCTTTTTATTTTTCAGATGTCCTAGTTGATACTCATATTTTGCTTTGGTTATCGCATTGTTTAATTTTTGGATAGTGGTCAACACCAATTTAGTATCGTCACTCAATTGTTTGACCAATGAAAGGGTATTGTTGGTTACATCCACACTATCCTTTTTAAAAGCATTAAACTCCTTCATGGTTTGGTAATCTAAATCTTTTCGGTCTACCACAAAAACTACTTTGTGCACGCCCGGTAAATCCATTACCACTTGACTCGCCTTAAAGGAAGTCAAAGTTTTACCAGATCCAGTTGTATGCCAGATGTAGCCATTATCATTTGAAGTGTGTACTTGTTTGATGATGGCTTCCGCAGCATAGTATTGATAGGGCCGCAAGATCATCATGATTTTGTGCGCCTCATTCATCACCACATATTGGGCAATCATTTTCCCAAGATGATTTGGGTTTAAAAATGCAGCAGTAAACTGCGAAAGATCTTTTACATTTTTATTCTTTTCATCTGCCCAATAAAAAGTTTGCTTTACGGATTGCAATCTGTTATTGGCTAGATACTTTGTATTCACTCCATTAGTAATCACAAACAATTGAACATATTGAAACAGTCCATGATTAGACCAGAAAGAATGTCTTTGATATCGATTAATCTGATTAAAGGCTTCTTTTATTTCCAAGCCTCTCCGCTTGAGTTCAATTTGTACTAAAGGCAAACCATTCACCAATAAGGTGACATCATATCGATTTAAATAAGAACCTTCTTGCTGCACTTGATTCGTTACTTGAAATAGATTGTTGGTCCAATCTTCTGAATTGTAAAACCGAACATACACCACTTCTCCATCCTCTCTCGAAAAACTAAATCGATCTCGTAAAGTTTTCGCCTTTTCAAACACATTGCCTTTGGCCAGATGATTGAGAATAGCATCAAATTCTTTTTCTGAATAACGGGCTTTATTGAAATATTCCAGCTGTGTT
>CAYOIL010000210.1:0-6171 GCA_964403985.1 uncultured Saprospiraceae bacterium | reverse complement strand
TTTTTAAATTAGAAACCATTGCATCTCCATCTTGGACTTTTACTGACGCATGGCCCAAACCAATTAATTGTTGGATTAAGTTTTCTTCTAATATCGCTTCTGATTGAGGGCTCATTTTTCTATTTCAAAAATTTCAATAAATCTATTTTGAATGTCAATTACTTCTGCTTCTTCCAATGCGGCAAATTCTTTCTTCAATGCTCTTTTGGACAGCACCCCATTATTCTGTTCTAAAAATCGAACAAGCACTGCGACCATTTTATCAGGCATTTCAAAATGGTTATCTAAGTATCTTTTAAAGATATCATAGTTTTGCAAATAGTTAACCTCTTCAGGAATAACACGCAATAAGGTATCTTCTACGCAATCGTATAAAAATTCTGCTTGCCTTGTAGCATCATAGTATCGATAAAAATTTATAGTCTCATTAGTAACTTCTACATTATGATCTTCCGTTTGCTTCCATTTTATATGATCCAATAAAGGATGTGAATAGGATTCTAAAACTGTTTTATAATCATCAATATGATCTAAGATTGAGGAGGATACTGGAAATATTACGCCTTGTTGTGTAAAGCCCTTTTTTGCCAAAATATGATGAATAATATATCGGTGTAAGCGCCCATTTCCATCTACTAATGGATGTATAAAAACAAAACCAAAGGCAATACTCGCGGCAGCTAAAACTGCATCGTAATTGATATCTTCTAATAAATCATTTGTTGCTATTAATCCATTTAATAATTGCTCGACGTCGTTTGCCTTGCTAGAAATATGCTCGGGAATTGGTTCTCCTGTGGTCCGATCGTGCTCACCAATAAACCCTCCCTTTTCCCGCAGACCCATGTCAATAAATCTACTGTCTTCTATTATGATCTGCTGTAGTCGAATCAATTCGGCTATACTCAATGGCTTTTCACCTGCTTGGCCAATCGCTTTACCCCAACGCAGTGCTCTGTTGTTGCCTGGATTTTCACCCTCTATCGTAAATGATGCTTTAGAATCTTTCAACAATAAAAATGCTGATGCTCGTTGCAACACATCTTTATGAATACTACTTAGGAAGTTGTTTTTTTGAACGGATAGTTTTGCATCGATATGCTTTTCTAATTTTTCCGTTTTAAATATTAATGGACAAAAATTTTTAGTCCCTGGAAGGTTATTCATGATTTTGTGTCTTGCAGATGCTTCTCCAGTTATTGCATATTGCATACTTGTATCTAACAAAGGAATATATTTTCGCTTCCTTAAATCCACTTGCACTTCAATCTTTTCTTCTTGCAACCACTCATACAAAAACCATATTTTTCGGCTGTATTGGCCCATGGGTTCTATTTGTAAAATAGCTTGTATTTCTTCTTTCGACCTAGCAGCAAATAGTGCTTTGAACACTAAAAGGATTATACCTTCATATTTAATCGCAAAGACAAGTTGTTTATATAAGGTTTCTTCTGGTTGGTATGATTTAGGAAACACATTCCAATCTGCCGTTTTATAATTCTTGCTTTTTTCCGTAATAAGAGATAATGTTCTTGGAAATGGTATTGGCAATTTAAAGTGCTCAATAATACTGCCATAGCCCACTATTTTACCCTTTTCAGGGGTGGTTTTGCCTTGAAATATCGATGTTTCAATTGATGGTATGACTATTTCCATTTACAAATTGTAATTAGTTAATGTCAAATATAACTAAAAAACGTGCGCAAACCACAAATAACGTGCGCATATAGGTGTTATTCATAATATGTGTGCGCAACACTTGAAAAAACCATGCGCTAATTAAAATAAACGTGCGCTTAACATTACTCTTTATAAAAAATGTGGGCTACAGTAAATTTAAAAACAAGCTTCTCAAAAGAGCTTCCAGAAAACAAGGTAAAATCGGTATTAAAGGTATAAAAGTACAAATCCCAATAAAAGCAGGATTACTCTAATTTTCCATTCACCATAAATCATTAACCATTAACAAATTATATAAACATCTGTTGCAACAAGCCTTTTTTAAATGTTTGGGTTTGGGTTATTTGTTGGTTTATGCTTTCTATTTTGGTGTCGATGCTGGAAAAGTAGCTGGCAATTTTTTTTTGTTCTGATAAAGACGGTATTTGAAGTATAATTTTTCCTATAGTTGATTTGGATAAACTTGGGACTCCAGATGCTTCATTATATAATTTCCAATTTATTCTTTGAAATAGCAAATAGATAAAATAAGGTAACACATTAATGAAAGAATGTGTATAGAAAAGGGTATCAACAGTCCAGAATTTTCCACTAAGAAATACTGGTTTGTCAATTGTTCCTTTTCTTCCTATTCCGACACTTTCTCCATCAAATAAGTATTCATTTACAGATGTCAAATATCCACCGGTTCCATATACTGGAATATTTCCTGATTTAAGATGTTTATAATCTTTGCCACTACCAATGGTCAAAACTTTCCCCAATCGCTTCTCCTCCCAATCCGCATACTCTTCCCCATTCTCATCCTTAAACCTCAACTCCCTAGAAAACAACTGCTGCATTACCCCTTTTTTGTATTGCTCCAGTAATTCCTTCTTTTTGCTGAGCTGTTGTATTTTATTATCTATTGCAGATAGGAAGGAGGCTATTTTTTTTTGTTCGGGGAGGGAGGTTTTCGGTACTTTATAAGGATTTAAAAATTCAATATTTATATTTTTCTGTGCCCCTTCAGGTGCTAAATAATCCATCTTCCGTTGGTGGGTTGACAAAAAATAATTCAGAAAATAATTATTTGTATCACTGTTTGGTTTTATTCCTATTAAACTATCAGGACAAGCCATATCTATTTGCAAAACACCAACATGACCAATATTTGCTGCGATTGTTATTAATATTGTTCCACTAGGAAAGAGTTTACTTACTGCTAAACCTTTTTCATTCAAAGTTTGTGTATAAATCTCTATTTTCCCATTTGCATTAACTACATCACTGGTTTGCACAAATGGAATATTGCCAGTATAATAAACAGGATTATTCCGTGGTCTAGGTGAAAATCTTCCTCTTTCAATTTTTGCAACTTCTGAGAGTTTTACAATTTCCCATGTCCCATCAAACTCCTTGAATCGGAGAATAGGAATAAGATGATTCTTTGTTTCGATATATGTGACCTCACCATTCATTAAAAAGGAGTTTCTATTCCTAATTGCTTACAAAAATCGGCTATGTTAAGATCAGTATTTGCCATTTCTAGATCAATTGCTTTCAGCTCCTTAGAAACCGCTGCCAAATCCACTGGTTCTTCTTCCTCAAAAGTATCCACATAGCGAGGAATATTTAAATTATAATCATTTTCGGCCACCTCACTTAACTTGGCGACATAACTATATTTATCTGATGCATTACGTTTGGTGTAAGTCTCAATTATCTTTTTGATATCTTCCACCCGCAAGATGTTTTGCGTTTTTACTTTCTCAAAATGCTGGCTAGCATCTATAAACAAGATGTTGTCTTTATTTTCTCGGTTTTTCTTTAGGACCAAAATACAAGTAGGTATGCTGGTACCATAAAAAATATTGGCAGGCAAACCAATCACCGCATCTAAATAATTCCGATCTTCTATCAGATATTTTCGGATGTGACCTTCAGCTGACCCACGAAATAAAACACCATGTGGAAGCACACATGCCATCGTTCCATTATCAGCCAGTTGGTGCACCATGTGCTGGACAAAGGCAAAATCGGCTTTGGATTTTGGCGCCAATCTTCCGTATGCAGAAAAGCGATCGTCACTCATAAATAAAGGACTGGCAGACCACTTTGCAGAGAAAGGCGGATTAGCAACGACTGCCTCAAAACGCATATCTTCATGCTGTGGTTTTTCGAGTGTGTTTTCGTTTTTGATGTCGAAGCGTTTGTAATGCACATCATGCATGATCATATTCATGCGGCATAAGTTGTAGGTCGTCGGGTTCATTTCTTGCCCATAAAATGCACTGACTTCTTTTACTTGTTTGGCCACCCGCAATAACAAAGAACCAGAACCACAAGTCGGATCATAGACCGATTTTAATTTGTCTTTTCCTATTGTCACGATTTGTGCCAATACATTAGAAACTTGCTGCGGCGTATAAAACTCGCCGGCCTTTTTTCCTGCACCAGAAGCAAATTGTCCAATCAGATATTCGTAGGCATCGCCCAGCACATCGCTGTCTGTATTAGCAATATCAAAATCAATTTCATCCAAATGCGAAAGCACTTTTACAATCAATTGGTTTTTATCGTTTTCAGATTTCCCCAGTTTAGAACTGGTGAGGTCTAAATCTTCAAAGAGATTACCAAAATCTTCTTCACTCTCCGCCCCCATTGTACTCTGTTCAATATGCGTCAGCACCTTGGATAAATCTCCCAAAATAAAATTATTCTTTCCTCCAGAATTCCCCCGCCTCGCCAATTCCGAAAACAATTCCGATGGCAATAAAAAATACCCAAGCTTATCCAAAGCCGCATCTTTCACCGCCGCTAAATAATCTGCTTCTTGCGCATGCCCTTCTAAATCTCGAAATTTTAATTTATCTGGTTCTAGGATTTCATTGGCATAGAGTTCCATTTTTGTACTCAAGTACTTGTAAAAAATGAAGCCTAGTATATAGTCTCTGAAATCGTCTGAATCCTTTTTCCCTCGAAGGGTGTTTGCGATGTTCCAGAGTTGGGTTTGTAGTTTTTGTGTTTGTTCAGTCATTGTGTGCTTTGTGTGTGTTCTTGCTTTTTTTATTGTCCTATAATAGTGACCAATTTAAGAAAAATAAATCAAGTGGTAAAATAGGATTAGACTGGAGTTTTTGCGGAATTTCTCTTTAAATAGTAAAATCAATGGAGTTGGGTTGTTTGTTCAAGCTTGTGCTTGAAGTAGAACCAGAATGGTTGGTTGGGTAGTTGCTAAGAGTCCTATTCTTGGCATTACTATTAAAGTAGGATTACTAAAACGCAAAGGCTATGTTTCGATGATCGACTATAACTCAAAATTTAAACTTTTGATTTAATGAACCCTGCCTTTGCCGGTAGGCAGGCGCCGTATACGAGACCAGTATTTAGGGTGGTGTGAGAGGCGTACCGTGGACGTTATTGCTCACGGCTGTCTACTCGATTGTGCCTCGCATCATGCTTTTAAAATTTCTTTTAGAATCTTATCAAGGGTTTGCTTTGAATTTGAAAATACTTTTTCTGTACAATTTTCAATCGTTGATTCATACACAAGTTTTAACATGTCATTCGAAACTTCTTCGTAGTATAATTTTTTAAATATCATTCGATTTTCGTCCTTATCCTCTGAATAAACAACAAGTAACCTCGTTTTCGAAAGTGGAAATACAAATATTTTTGCAGAGCCAAAAAACATGTTTTCAGTTTTACCATCTTCATGAATCGTGAATCCGGGGTTATCTGAAGTTATAAATGGAGTGGATTCAGATGTACAATAAATATAGAATTTTGATTTACAAATTCTCTTTATCAACCTCTCCATTTCCTTATTGTTCTTCAACTCAGAATCTAATAATTGATCATTGTATAAATCTGATAAAAACTCTTTATCTGAAAGCTTTTTATCCATTTCATTCTTAAATATTTCTAGTAAAAATTCTCCTTGCTCTTGATCTAATTTTTTATTCCTTTCAATTGTTCGTTTAAGTTTTTCTTTGCCATTCTCAAAGAAAGGTTTTAAAATATTAGAATCTTGGAGTTGCCTCTTAAAAAATAAATTCCGCCCTTTTAAACTTAATAGTACTCGTATTAATTTTTCAGCAGTTAAACTACTGATCTTTTCTTTTCTATTTATTTTATCAATTACTCTATTCAGAAAACTATTTTCATAAGAGAATATGTTGTTTTCTATGTAATTTAAATCCGCATCAATTTTATTTGTGACATTCGATATATCATTAAATATATGATTGTTTTCTTTATAACAAATACCAGTTTTATTGAATGATTTTACTTTGACATTGGAATATCTTGGATTTATCCTTAATGAATATAGATTCCCAAGTTTATCAAAGGAAAAGAAGTCTAAGTATACTTGTGGAACATAGTGATGATTCTGTCCTTTTTTCATATATTTTCCTTGTGAGTTAGTGTAATAGAGCCTGACAGCCCCACTCCAATTTGTTATATCCAAATATAAGTAAAATTATCAGAGCCCCCCCTACATCAAAC
>CAYOIL010000209.1:1469-7362 GCA_964403985.1 uncultured Saprospiraceae bacterium | reverse complement strand
TTAATTTGAACGAGCATTTAAATTTTGATTTCCAATTCACACAAATAATGAATGGGTCAAACATTATTGAGAGTATCCAAAGAATGAAAAATTATATTGGAGACAGTTACGTACAAACAGATCAAAGACTAAAATATATCTATGATGACCAACTAATTGAAATAAATCACTATTTCACTGTAAATAGTTATCCTCCTAATAATGAAGAAAAACCAATGCAAGAAACCTTAGGAGCTAAAACGTCTTATAGCTATGATAAATCCAATAGGCTCCAAAGAATCATAACCGTTGAATACTCTGAAAATGGAGGCCAAAATATAAACCGAGAGATAACTTTTACATATTACGATCAATCAACTAAAATCAATAAAATCAAATTACTATATGGAGAAAATTATACTCCAAGAGAATTTGAATACAAAATAGAATATGAGATGAATGGAGATTTAAAAAGTATAGATGTGAATGATAAAACTTATAAATACATTACAAAAAGATGAATCGCAGCACATAACACATGATGACGATGGCATCCCTACAGGATACTCCACGTATCGACCTTTCAGGGTCGTTCATTCATATACAGTGGTTCACTAAATCGAAAGTTTGAATTTTGAGTAGTAATCAATCATAGTCGCCCTTTTTTTTGGGCGAAAGCCCCCCACAATAAAAATACTTTGTGTTCCATTTTCTGACCAATAACCTCAATGACTTTGTCTGTAAATTCTTGCCAACTCCTCACTCGCAATCAAACACATCGTCTTCTAATCTCCGGAAATCACCCTTCCCCAAAATAAAAAAACCATAAACACAAGCCAACACCAAAAGAATTCTCCAAACCACACTTTCATCAATCAACTGTATATCAACAAAATGCACATGCTAGTTTATCAATAATAAAGACTAAATTTAAAATAATTGCATTCTCAGACAACGAGCATATTTTTATAATTGTCATAGAAGTAATCAAAATAAACATTATGAAAAGTCACCCAATAATCATACTTCTTATCTGCTTAATAATTAGTTCATGTGTAAAAGACACAGAAGTATTTATTGAAGATGACATAGAAACAAAAAGCGAATGTTCCATCATAGGATTTGTTAATGACGAAGCTGGCCTTCCTATACATAATGCACGTATTACTTTCTCAAATCAGGAAAGATTATCAGATGAGAATGGAGTCTATTATTTTGAAAAAGTCGAGCTAAGTAATATTCACAATTTCCTTACAATTGAAAAAGAAGGCTATTTCATGGCTAGTAGAGTCTTTAGGACGCCACATGAAGCGGAAATAAGGCTTGAAAACACAATGCTAAACCAAGACTTCAAATACGAATTCGAAGCAGCTCAAGGCGGTACAGTGCAAGCAAATGATATTCGAATTGAATTTCAACCAAACTCAATAATATACGAAAGTACAGGGGATGCTTATTCCGGGACAGTCCGTGTTGCTATTAAAAACATTGCTCCCAATGATCCCCAAAGCTTGAAAAAAGCACCAGGAGACTTTTCAGGTCTTAGTAATTCAAAACAAATTTCAACTCTCAAATCCTTTGGAATGGCCGGAGTTCAATTGATGAGTACTAATGGTGAAGCCCTAAATATATCAGAAAATAATACGGCAGAATTAAAAATCAAAGTTCCAGAAGAATTATTAAGCACCAGTCCTTCTATAGTATCAGCTTGGCATTTTGACGAAGAAGTCGGTTACTGGATTGAAGAAAACGCAGCTACTTTGAATGGGAATTCATATTCTTCCGAAGTCAGACATTTTAGCTATTGCTCATATATGCTAGTTAATCCTGCAGTAATTCTTAGTGGTAAAGTTGTGAATGAAAATGGCAACCCCTTGAATGATATGCCAATTATCGTTAATAAAAGTGGAGAAGATTGGGCAGCTATAGGTTTTACTAATATAGATGGAACCTTTAGTGGTCTTGTCCCCAAAAATTATGAATTGGAATTACAAATATTCGGAGATACTTTAGATTGTCAAAATGGCCAACTTTTGGCTACTTATATTATTGACCCTTTAACTTTTGACACTACTCTACCCGATTTTGCTTTGGAATTGCCAATGATTACAATGTTCACAATTACCGGTACAGTCGAAGATTGCGATGCCCAAAATGTTCAAACTGGTTACGCTATCATTAAAGTTCCTGGATTTAACACCTACTTTACTCCTATTTCAAATGGACAATTTACAACTACTAATCTTATTTGCGGAAGCCAAACGTACGAACTCATTTTAGTTGACCTTGAAACTGGACAACAAAGTCAAACATACACCGGAAGTACAGACAATTTAGTTGATGTTGAAACGGTTTCAGCATGCGGACAAGACATAAGTTATATGACCATTGATATCCCAGAATTTGGTGTTGATAATTTCATCTTTGTTAAAAGTGACGAAGGAAATATTTTCGCTGGATATTCTCCCTATTCAGATAATAAAGTAATATCTTCCTATTATGAAAACGCCACTACTTCCGAGCATTTATGGATGGATTTTGGATGGCTAGACTCCGCTGATACAACAATGTTACAAACAGGAAGTCATAACATTGATGTATTTCATATTGCCGTTGATTGGAATGGACTATTTACCAATGGCCCTTATACCGTAAACACTGGAACAATAAATGTACTCTCAGGAGGATTAATCGGCAGTGGATCATATTTTAAAGGAGATTATACAATCGAAGCGAATCATACACCTGACAATCAAACGATTAATATTTCTGGTTCTTTTTATATCAAGCTATAATTTAAGATAAACGAATATTAAATTGACAGATTCTCAACTTATAAAAAAATGCTTAGCGTTTGACAAAAATTGTCAACGGATGCTTTATGAAAAATATAGCGGGCAGATGTATAGCGTCTGCTTACGCTATTTCAATGAATCTTTCGAAGCTCAAGAAGCATTACAATTAGGTTTTATAAAAGTGTTTAAAAATCTAGATTCATTTAAAGGAGATGGAAATTTGGGAGCTTGGATCAGAAGAATCATGGTAAATGAATCACTGAATCTTATCAAAAAGAATAAAAAATATAATGCACATATTACAATTGATCAAATTCCAGATTATTCATATGAAACTCCTTTAGACTTTGATAAAGAAGAAATTGAACGAATTGTGAAATTAATGCCTTTGGGCTATAAAACCATATTTAACCTATACGTAGTTGACGATTATACACACAAAGAAATCGCCGAATTGCTAAATATCACGGAATCAACCTCAAGGACACAGTTACGAAAAGCTCGAATATTTTTAAAAAGTAAATACAATTTAAACTATCATGAATAAGCTAGAATCTTGGGAAGAAGAATATAAAAGAAAGGCCAATCAAAAAAGTGTTAGCCCACCTGAATTCGTATGGGATAATGTGGAAAAAGCTATTGCAAAACCGAAGAAAAAAAGACGCATTTTTCTATGGTTATTCCTTTTTTTACCCTTATTTTTTGCCATAAAATATATAATCACTTTAGACAAAAACGACGCTATAACGCATAATTCTGCTGATCATGCGACCGTAGAAAACCCCACTCTTGTATCCAATGAACAGTCTACCCTTAACAATCAAAAAGAAGGTCATAGCAACTTAAAAGAAACGGAAGAAATCAATTTTAATCTTATTGAAAATAGCTCAACTACAGAATCATCTGCCGTACCTTCATCAATACAAGAAACAGAAATTATATCTGCAAATAATACTCTTTTAAATACAATTTACACCTCAACTTCAGACAACACATCTAGTAACAGTTTTGATAAGATCAAAAATGTTAAAAGCTACATGGATCTACTTTATAAAAAGAATTCCACCTCAACATATGCTCTAGCAAACAATCAATTAGAAGTATTCACAGAAGCGAAAAGTGATTTAATAGGAGTTAACAGTAATGAAATAGCCGTTCTACCTATTTCGATTACAAATCAATATACACTTTTTGAAAAGCAATTACAAGCTTTGGACAACTTGAAAGTATTCAAGGAGCAACAAGATTATCAACAATTTAAAAAGTATTTTGTACAAGTTGAATTTAATGTAGGAAAGCCAATTCGATTTATTGAACAAACCCAAGATCAAGAACATGCCTTTTCAAGACTTGCATCAAGCACTACCCCATGGTATGCTTATGGAGGTTCAATTACTTTAGGTAGAGTTTTACCTAGCGGTTTGTATTTCACATCAGGCATAGACTTTCTTCAGATCAAAGAAAAGTTTCATGTAGAACTCAATGGTATTAGTCAAAAAAACACTGTCTTCGATCCGAACACTGGAAGTCTCTTAGGTTCAAAAATAGTTACAGGAACTTATATCAATAAAGGAGAAAATAGAATAAGCATGCTGAATGTTCCATTATTGTTAGGCTATAGAAAGAGCTATTCTACTTGGCAATTCAGTGGCGAACTAGGAACTGTTATAAATATTGCGACCAGTTTTCAAGGAAAAGAACTAAAACCTCTTAACGAAGTCGAACGAATCGATCAGAGTCAATCAATTTTAAAAACTAACGTAGGAACTTCTATCCAAGGAAGTCTTGTGATAGGTAAATCAATAGGCCATAACACGATATTTGCACGAACCCATTATAGACATTCTTTTCAAAATTGGTACAAAACCAGTGATATACTTCTTCGTTACTCTAATTTTCAAATTGGTGTTGGATTACAGCATTACTTTTAATGTATGTGAAATTATTTTTAGAAGTGGGCTTTTGCCCAAAAAGAAAACTATTAAGCATTTTGATATTGATTGTATTCATTATCAATATAAAGAGTATTGTAGTTTTTATTTCTTTTTTAAAATGAAAGGGCTTCCGCCCAAAAGGCTAACGAAGCGTGCACATCTTCAAAGTAGTGCTCTTGTTGAATCATTTGGCCTTGTATTTAAGATGAATATTGCAAAAGGCTTTGTTAAGAGAAATTCTTTCTGAATATAGCTTACACCCAAAATCTCTTTTTGAAGACACGTTTACTTTTCGAGTTAAATCCGTCATTACTAGACAATTAATAAAGCAACTTGCTAGCTAAGCATCTGAATTCCAACTAGTATCCTTTAACACACATCTTCTTTGAGATCATAGAAGAAACAGGTGAGTTTGCGAACTTAAAAAGAATAATTGTTCCTCGCTGGCGGGGATTCAGGGGTGGATTTTTTTAATAAAATCAAGTGGCATTAATTGCTTTACAATACTAAACAACTTGCCTGTTGAATTAACTGATCCTATTGATAGTCAATCGGTTAAATCAATTCATAATTATTTTTTTAAGATTTGGTAATAATTTAATATCTAAGTCCTAGTTACACCCATGATTACATTCAACCATAATTTCCAATAAGTATATTTAAGGTGCAGCTATAAGGGGTATATAGGTGTAATGGTGGGGAGTTTGTTAATGTTATGTGCAATTTTTAAGGTTAATTTCAGAATAATTCTAAATGAAAGAATTGATTAAATTTATAATAATTATTAGCATATTGTTAATAACTATTCAGCCAATTCCAGACATGGGTTTCAACGCATTGGCGTTCTCTTCTGTTTTAATTCTAATAACATTGATACTTATTTGGAGAATTTATAAACGGGACAAGAAGCTTAATTATCTTCTCTTCATTAACTTTATTATCGCTCCAATAATTGTTTCTTCAATGTTGAATTTTTGGACTCCTATTAGCCACCATTTTCTCTGCAAAAAATTTGATTTCAATACAGAAATTTATGAAGGTGAAATATGGATTAATAGAAAAACAAATTTTTATAGAATATATAATTCAAACGTGCCAAATATTCCATTAGGAGATGCCTTAGATTTACGTTATGCTCATTATTCAAATGATTCAATCCTGCTTAAGGATTATTCAATTTATGAA
>CAYOIL010000209.1:0-1459 GCA_964403985.1 uncultured Saprospiraceae bacterium | reverse complement strand
TCATTCAACTAATAACATAACGAAATATTACATATTCCAAGACACTCTATTTAATTTCCCAATTAATGGTGAAGCATACAAATTAAATAAAAGATAGTGCTTCATTATGGTTCACTGATTTTCAATGTATTAGCAATAGATTTGAAAACTACAGACAACTATGCGACATGATTTCATATCTTTATACGCTCAAATAAGCCGCAAAAGAGACGCAACACTCTTGTCGTTGTAGCCAATTAAAACCAAAATGAACTCAAAACAATTACATAGTAAATTTTACAGCAAATATGATTTGACTAAATGGTTTAACGAGTCAAATGAACTATCGAAGGAACAAGATGTAAAATATTACCACTGTGGAACAAAAAATGATTTCAATAGAAGTCTTGTTGATAATGCAATCCAAACATATTATTCAGATGATAATGTGTATTTAATTATCAGCACAGGAAATAGTTCATTGTTCCCTAAATCAGAAATAGTAAATGAAATAGAAAAGTTCATTGGTAAAAAAGAGATTGGCTTAATGGACAAAGACCTAAAGAAACTTATGTTTTTCAGTCATATTGGTGTTTTTAAGAAAGGCGTTGTAATTAATTATCCGAAAAGTCGAATACGAAAAAATAGCTCATTATTAAAAGTAGGATTTCACGCCAATATGATGGATTCGAAAACTAAGCACGTTACTGACATTATAGATAAGCCTTTTGAAGTTTTATCTGAAAAATTGAGTAATGACTACGGTGGAAATATGGAGCATTTATGGATAGATTTGGAGTTAATTGAAAGGCATTTAGCAGATAGAATGCCACATTCATTTCGTTTCCAAAAGAGAGTTACTCTTTCTGGATTTGGGCTTCCTGGAAAAGAGTATAAATATAACGTTGGACATTATAGCGTTGCACCTGATTTTGAAAAACTTAAATCATTACCAGAAGAATTAATTTGTGATTATATTTTAAGACTGGTTTATGAGTCAACACAAGTTTTAGTTGATAAAAAAAAGAAATTAGATGATTTTAAATCAGAACAATTTCGTAAGGATTTCATTGCCGTGTGTGAAGAATTAGGATATTCAATTAAAGAAAAATAACCGGCTAACAATAGCCGCGACCGTTAGCTGAAACAAAATGCAAAGAGACGTTGAAATATCGATTATATTGTTTGATGAACATGGATGTGAGATAAACATTAATGATGCAAAAAGAGGAGCAGATTATATTAATTTAACATCGCTTACTCCTTCATTAAAAAAGGTCTTTTATTTTTCGGTGTTTATATCGGTACGGCACACTATCTTGCTAAAGCAGGACAAGTTGTGTGATACACTTGAAAATAGTGTTCACCTGCATCTATCAGATCGATTAAAAAAGTAAAGCAACATGCTATGACATGTGTAAAAAGTGCACCTCTATTGTTTTGTTGTCCTTACTTTTATTCAAGTTTAGTATTTGATTCT
>CAYOIL010000208.1:0-7388 GCA_964403985.1 uncultured Saprospiraceae bacterium | reverse complement strand
GTCATGTATTTCAAATAACATAAAAGTTTAACATGTCAATACATTTACTGGATTAGAAAAGCCTAAATGGGTAAGCTAAGTTGCCGTTTCAGATAAATATTATATTATTTTGTACAAAATAGCTATTTTTAGTTAGAAATTTTAACACTTTTACAAATGTTAAAATTAACTTTAGAAAAGTAAAACCTGAGATAGGTTCTTAAACAATTTCATGATCAATTGCTTAATTATTGAAGATACGTTTACATTTGCTATTAGAGTAAAAATGCAGCTTAGAAAAATGGAATTAAATGTTTTAGAAATTGCATCCAACCTATCAGAAGCCAAGTCTATAATCGATTCCAAGCGCGTTGATATTATATTATCCGATGTAATGTTAGAGAACGGAGAAAAATCGACAGATCTTTTTTCAGAGTTGGATTTACAAATTCCCATAATATTATTTTCTGGTTATAAAACTGAAGAGATTATAAAAAAGGTCCATTTATCAAGACCTTACATTTTCTTAACCAAACCATTTACAGATATAACTTTTGAATCAGCAGTCAGAGGCGCATTGCGAAACAAACTAGATGGAGAGAATGAACTAAAAGAAGAGAAAAAAGAAGTAAGATCAGTATTTTTCAAAGACAAAGGCGTATTGCAAGCTATTGATCCACAAAACATTGTTTATGTACATAGTGAAGGAAATCATTGCAGTATAATTTTAGAAAACAAAAAACTCTTAGTTCGCTCTTCTTTGGGAAAACTTAAAGACAAGCTTCCACAAATTACTTTACTTCAAGTACATCGTTCGCATTTGATAAATGTAGCTTTTATTAACAAGATTGCTTTGGGTGAAAATATAGTATGTGTAAATAATCATCCAATTCCAATAGGTAGAAAATATAAAGGTGATTTATTGGCTTTAGTTACGGAAAATGAATAGATATAAGGGTTCCGTTTTTATTGTAGATTATAAAATCCCAGCCCATTTTAACACAAATTTCGTTACAGATTTTCAATCCGAGTCCCAATCCAGTTTCGTTAGCTGTTCCTTTTTTAGAGGTTAAAATAGTAGACTCATTTACTTGATTTATTATATCATTTGATATTCCAACTCCATAATCTTTTATCATAATAACATTCTTGTCAAACGAATTTTCAATGATAACATCAATTTTTTCATTTTGATAAGAAAACTTAATAGCATTGCTAAGTAGATTATACATCAAAATGTAAAAGCTTCCTTTATCTGCATGAATCTCAAATGTTGTATCAGTTTTAAAATCTATTGCCAATGATTTATTAGCTATAGTAGCATGCAATTCCTTTACAACTTTTTGAATTTCTTCTTTCACTTGAAAATTAGAATAGCTTTTAATATTATTCCTTTGAACAACAGACCAATCAAGTAATCGATCTACTGTATTCAGTACATTGGATGCACTTGATTCAATGGATTCAGATAGTTTTTCAACTGTTTCAAAATCTTTTTCTTTTCTAAAAAAATGAATGGAGTCAGAAATCTTATTCATGGAAATGAGAGGAGACCTAAGATCGTGGCTTATTATAGAAAATAAGTTATCATTTAATGTTTTAGTTGCTTCAAGCTTTTTATTTTTCGTTTCAAGTTCTTCTGTTTTTTCATTTATTTTTCTTTGAATTTTATCATTTAATTTCTTCTTTTTCACATTTTCATTGATAAGATAAATCAATATAATAAGCGAAAAAAGCATAAAAATTAAAATAAAAAAAGATGTCGATTTATAGAAAGGTTCATATTGGAAAATAGAAAGTGAAAAAGGAATTGTCCAGTTATTTGGTCCTACTTGTTCTTGTATATAAATAACACTTTCTCCAGGTTTTAAGCTAGATAAGTCAATGATATTATTTTCAACATTAGTCCAACCTTCATCATTAAAAAACTTATACCGAAACACTTCTTTTACGTAAGGTTTGTCTTCTTTTAAAATAATTTGAGCTTGTAAAAATCCTTTTTTAATGGAGAATGAATTTTCGGATAATTTTAAATTATGCTCGATAAATTTCTTAGAATTTTGATCGTAATAACGAACGTGCTTTATAGGGTCATTAAAGCCTCTTTCTTGAAAGGTGAAATCATTCACATTAAAATTAACAATCCCATTTACGGATCCAAAATAGACATTACCTTTATCATCAAAATAAAAAGAATGTCTATTCATTTCATTTTCATGAAGACCATCCTCACTTAATAAAATATCAACTTGATTATTCTTTTTATCTAAAACTGAAATTCCGTAATCGGTTGACATCCAAAGCCTTTGTTGGTCGTCCTCATAAATTGAATGAACGTTGTTATTACTTAAACCCTCGTTTACTGTAATATGTTCAAAAAGATTTTGCTTTTCATCCCATTTTATAAGTCCTTGAAATTTGGTCGCTACCCAATATAAAGATGGATTCACTTTATCAGAATGTATGTATGCAATTACTTGATCATTAAAATATGGAATAAAATCAGATGTTCCTTTGCTCTCATTCATTTTCAACAAACCACTTTCTCCTAGAGCAAAAAGGTACTCTTGCTCTCTGCTGTAAGTAAAATCGAAAAAATTAATTCCTTTTTGTTCTATACTATTAATAGTATTTGACTCGATATCATAACGAGTTATACCAATTTCTGAGGCAGCAAGTAAGTCTCCGTTTTTAGTCTTGAAGAGGTTAATGAAAAATTGATTATCTCCTTCAAAAACATTGTCCTTTCGTATCCAATTTCCATTTACATAACTTAATCTAGTAACGATATTAGTGTTTCCTAAGGCAAGGAATTCATTCTCTGATATCTTATAAAGACCATAATAATAGCCTTCATCGGTAACTACATTAACAGTTAAAGACTCCCTATTATAAAGAAAAACACCTTTTTCAGAAGCAATTAAGAGATCACGTTCATTTCGTTCAATTATATCCCTAATACTTAGAAAACGATCATCTAAGATAGAATTGAATTTACGTTTTTCAAGTTTAAAAAACCCGTTTGAGGTTGCCAACCAAAAAACATCACCTAAACGTTCAACTTTAGTAATTGTAAGATTTTCAAAAACATCAGAATATCTAGATTTTATATCGAAATATTGCTTTCCCAAAGTATCCATAAAGAACAAGTTGGACTGTGAATTTAAAACTAACATATCATTAAATAAATCAAGAAATACCAGACTTGAATTAGCTGTAAATGAAACGCCGGTTGACTTATGATTGATCGTAATTCTTTGAAAATTATCAATACTAAGTACATATTTTAAGTCAAAATCTATTAGCTTATCATTAATTGTCAATTGGGGATTCACGTTGTTTTTAGATGAAAAAACCTCATGTCCAAAATCGGCATAGTCTCTTACAATCATTTTAGTTTCTACAAAAGATTGATTATTTGCTAGAATTAGAGCGTCATTTACGATTTGTAAAGTTTGTTCCGTATTTTGATTATAAATAAGATAGATGCCATTGTAGTCGAAAGTGATTAATCGATCTGTAGATGTATCTATTAAACCATTAATTTGAACATATTCTTCAAGTTTAATTAACTTTTTTAACTGAGGATTAAAAATTACAAGTTGATCCGGTCTCCACGTTTCAGTAAGTCTTTTTGTAAGCCACAAATTACCTTTTTCATCAACCATTACCCCATTGTATTGGAAAGGACCGGTTGCTTCATTTATAATTTCAAATTCGTCATTGTAATATTTTATAAGTCCTTTTCTAGTAACTAACCACATTACACCATTCTCATCGATATCAAAATCAGATACAAAATTGTCTTGTAATCCATTGACCTCACTTATTTTTGTAACAAGGAAGTTTATATCAAAATTTTCAACCTTATCAGCCTGACTCCAATTCTTTTGAATCGAGCAAAAGCTAATAATAATTAAAAAGATTAATTGCTTTGAAAGCATAGAAGTGGATTATATAATAGTGCTACTTAGAGATGATTGAATTCATTTATCCAATGAACTATTTGGAACTCGATTTTGGTCCAATAAATTAATCATAACGCCTTTCAACTGTTGTTCATAACAAATTTTTGCAATTGGTAACTTATGTGCTTTTAATATTCTTACTTATTGAAATATTTAATTTTTTTTTGCACTCCCATAAGCTAGAATTTAATTAAAACGCTCAATTCAAATTGAGAGCAAAATATCTCAAAACCCCATTTTAATTAAAAAACCAAATTAAAACTTTTAATGTCATATTACCATATGGATTTAGCTAAAAATTAGTAAAAGACATTAACATGTGAGCCTCAGATTGTATTTAAGCTTAAGATATTGGACTATTTGTTTGCTTTTTTATGATTTTGGGGCTTTTTAATTTTGGCGTCCGGGCGTTCCATTTCAGGTTTCGCTATTCGCTCATCCTTCACTCCTTTGTCGTTCAGGACAAGCCTTTCATGCAACTGACGCATTTCAATTTACAAAACTTAAGTTTAATATCCTTGATTAAAAATAACTGTAACTATCTTTAATACTATTTAAATCTAATTCTTATGAAAATAATACAAACTAAAAATGTTGACGAAGTATTCGACAACTATCCAGATTTTGTAAAAACGAAAATGGGATTTCTTCGAGAATTAGTTATAGAAACTACAAAAGAACAAGGAATTACGCAAATTGAGGAAACTCTAAAATGGGGAGAACCAAGTTATTTAGCAAAACACGGTAGTACTTTAAGGATGGACTGGAAAAACAAAACTCCAGATCAATATGCCATGTATTTTAAATGTACATCAAAATTAGTTGAAACTTTCAAAGAAGTTTACAGTGATACTTTTTGTTATGAAACTACAAGAGCAATAGTCTTTCAGTTAGACGAAAAAATACCAATTCCAGAGCTTAAAAAATGTATCGCAACAACATTGAATTACCATAAGTTAAAGACCAAAGAACAGTTGGGTATGGTAAAATAACTTTATAAAAGCAGCAAGTACAAGTTAAAAAGAATCTTAAGACAGAAATACATTATTGTACATATAAAGAATTATAATAATATGTATCTTTAATCTCATTTACAAAGCGAACAAAAACTTATGAAAATCTTTCAGTTATTAAGCATATTACTTTTTTTATTTTTTGGTTCTAAGTCTGTTATTTCTCAAGTAACAGTAATTGAATCTCATATTATGGGACATAGTTTACTTGATCATGCATCATCTACACAAGAAACTAAAACTGCGTACTGGATAGATCAATTTGCTGATGAAGCAGGACTTACAATTTTAGAAATTGGATAAAAAATTGATAGAGGGGAATTATACTCCTTGAATAAAGCTTTCATTCACCTTTAATATTCCATAAAAGAGGTATGTAAATGGGGGTATAAAGGTTTAGGGAGAGGGGTGGTGAGAGGAGAGGGTGTGGGAAATCAATTTTGATACTACGTAGTTCCGAAACTCTTTATTTATAAAACTCTCAACAAATTTAACACCCCTAACTAACGCCCAATTAACATCATCAACCCACTGTTTACTTACTCTATATCTTCTATTTGACTGATTAGTTATGTCCTTTTTTCTAATTTCCATTTCTTCATGATAATATTGAAATTCTTCGACTCCTTCAAAATAATATTTTTTAAATCGATGCTTCACTAATACACCTTCTCGACCTCTACTCTTATTTACACTTTTTACATATACACTATGAAAAATCCGAAACTGTTCACTTACAATTCGCCATGGTTCTTTTAAAAACTGTGTCCTAATATCTTTTACCTTTTTCATACAACTATTCAAATACTTTTTTAATAAAACCGGCTTTGACCGAATCTTTAATAATATCTGGTAGCCTTCTTTTGATATATACAGCTTATGGATTTTTACATATCCATGTAAATATCTTTTCAACTTTTTCTTAAATATCTCTATCTCCTTTTTTGATTCAAAATAACAATTTCTGCTATCTGCTAAACTCTCAAATAAATAATATCCATTAGGTAGAAAAGTAAATGTTTCTTTCATGATCTTCATTTCCTATTAGTGTAATGAAACTCACATTTGTCGCAAAAATTCGAAAGAATTTCAAAAATAGTTTGCAAAAACTTGACATCCAACAGATTAAAAAAGAAAAACATGAAGGATCATATTAATGAAATATTTAATATGAATGACTTTGATTATTAATTTTAGACAATTTTAAAAACATCAAAAGTATACTATCGAATTAATGTTACATCTCCAACAATCATTTTTGAATCCCCATTCTTAAACTGGAAATTGATAATATATGCATAAACCCCAGATTGTGCTTCTGAACCATCCCATTCTTGACCTTCATACATCTTATTTCCCCACCTGTCATATATTCGCATATTCTTCTTGTTGCTAAAAATCCAACATTTACTAATTTAAATCTTTACAAATCTTTTCGTCTCAGCAAAATTGGAATTGGCTATTCTTAACACATAATTCCCAGCAATTAAGTGACTCAAATTTATTGTTATCTTATGCTTCCCTTGTTGAAGTGTTCTAGAGAATTCATGATGTACAAGAGAACCTATTGAATTGTAAATTGTAACTGAATAAATTCCAAAAGGTACATCAATATCGAGGGTTAAATAATCCGATGTAGGATTTGGATAAACATTTAGTTTAACAGTTGATGTTTCTTCTTCATCATCATTTGAAACAGCTAAGCAGTTGTTTAATATTGGTAAATATTGGAATTCGTCTCCCATAACTGTGTTGATCTTAGACTCTTCCATATCAAACCAATCTTTCAAAACTGTTGCATAAATACTTCTGAAATCGTATTGCATTTCTACTCCTGCATTTGAATCTACATCACTATTAATCTCAGGATTTTGTCCAACTATTGAGCCTTTAACACAATCACCAAAT
Organism: uncultured Saprospiraceae bacterium; assembly: GCA_964403985.1. Lineage (GTDB taxonomy): Bacteria > Bacteroidota > Bacteroidia > Chitinophagales > Saprospiraceae > JAHDFB01. The sequence goes on along the minus strand of CAYOIL010000208.1, from coordinate 520 downwards.
AAAAACAATGGAGCTGCAGTTCCATGATCTGTACCATTTCCTGCATTTGACCTTATTCTACGTCCAAATTCACTATAAGTCATACCCAACACTTCTTGTCCTTTGCCCATTAAGTTAATATCATCTTGAAAAGCAAAAACCGCATCACTTAATGAACCAACTAAATCTGCGTGTGTGCCCAAATCATTAGAATCACCGCCAACTTGATTGGCATGAGTATCGAAACCTCTATGATCAATAACATAAACTTTGGTTTTAGATCCACCATCAATTAGTCTAGCTACTAACTTAAGTTTTCGCGCTAGTTCATCATCGTCTTTATATAAGGTAGACTTATTTGTTCCAGAGCTATAAACTGAGGTTAAACGCTCACTATATTTATTAAGTTGCTGAATTCTTTCAGTTATAAAAGTCAATTCTTCACCATAACAAGGTAAATCGACCAATCCCGCCAATGATTCAGGAACAGACGAAATAGCATCTTCATTTGCCATAGCAAGACTAAAGTTATCCACTTTTC
>CAYOIL010000207.1:0-7401 GCA_964403985.1 uncultured Saprospiraceae bacterium | reverse complement strand
GGATATTAATCTCTCTATCTCCTATAATCCTCTCTATTACACGCACTAAACCATAGTCATTTTTCATAAGTTGTTGATAAACCTCTTCTTCCATACTAGGAATTATCTTATCACTTATTTTATTAGATGGATTTACTATTGCTTTTGCTAAAGCTAAAACTGGATTTACATCAGGCATCATAAAAACACATTTCCATGTATTTCCATTATATCCATCAAAAGGCTTGTCCCTTAGATTGGGTATCAACCCTGCTCTAACAAGAGATGTCTTACCCATTTTTGGCTCACCTATAATGCTTATTAATTTTCGCTGGCGTATTTTTAACTTTAAGGTAGATATGTCTTTATCTCGTCCATAAAAAAGCTCGGCTTCATCTTCCAAGTAAGGACGATAAAATCCACTTTCAAAACCAGGATATGGATTAACTATTTTCAGCATAAAAAATTGGTCAAATTCTACTATTTATATAGTAAATTTCATTTCACTACCTTTTCATAAAACATCAAAATAATAAAAATAACAAAAACAAGATATTGACATTTTAAATAACCATTATTAATTTTGGGGTTGTTATTAATGAGGTTTGTAATGATTGGCAAAATAAATATATATTTACAAAAATCAACCTTTTTAACCTAAAAATTCCAAACCGTTCACTATTTAAAAAGAAAATCATATTTAATTAAGTTAGTATTCGTTGACAACAATCATTATGACTAGACCCAAAATTGTTATAAAATCTAAGGACCCTGTTCCAGATAAAAAAAAGAAGCCAGAAGCACCAAAAAAAGAAATTGAAAAAACACAATCAGTAAAAGAAACGCCATCTTCAGCCCAGCAAATTCCAGTTCAAAACATCAAGAATCCTTCTTTTAACAAAAGGAATGTTTTAATCTCAATTTTATCAATCATTTTGGCTTTAGCAATAGGTGCCGCCGTATATTATTTTTTCTTTTACAATAAATCAGAGTCAATAAACGAGGAGGTTTCAAATGAAATAGAAAGTTCTGAAACTCAAATAAATTATGAAAGTCAATTTGAAAATTTCGAAAAAGACATATTAAGCGAAAATAAAACCATAGGGTCATTATTGAATGAAGTTGGAATTGCAGGTGCAGATATTTCCGAATTGACATCCAAACTTAAATCATTAAATCTCAGTCGCTTAAGAAAAGGGGATAAATTCACAGTTTTCTTAACAAATGATGAACCAGCAATAATTGAACTTCAACCAAAATCGACACCTTATCATAAGTTCGTTATAAACCCATCTGAATTAAAAGTAGATAAGATTACCAAGAAGAGGGAAATAAGAATCAATGAGATGGCTGCAATTGTTGAAGGAAATCTAGGTGTGACGTTTATAAACAATAATCTTAACTTAAAACTTATATCAAAACTTGAAGAGATATTTCAATATAGTTTAGATTTATTTGAAGTAGATGATGGAGATAGATTTAAGGTACTTTATGAAACAGAATATTTAGATGGTAAGCCAAATGAAGTATTAGGTATTGTTTCAGCATTTTTCCAAGAAGGAAATAAAAAATATTATGCATTTAGAACAAAAGAAGGAAATTCGGTAAGTTATTACAATGAATTCGGTGAATCTATGAAGAAATCATTTTTAATATCTCCTATTAAGTATGGTGGAGTTATTTCTTCAGGTTTTGGGTTGCGGGTGCACCCAAAATCAGGAAACACAAAAATGCACTTAGGAACTGATTACGCCGCGCCAGAAGGTACTCCTATTATTGCAGTAGCAGATGGTGTTGTTACAGGTCGGGCATTTGCTGGTGACAGTGGAAATTTCGTGAAAATCAAACATGACAATACCTTTGAAACTCAGTATTTACATATGCAAAAGTTTGAACCGTCAGTGACTTTAAGGACTAGAGTCCGTCAAGGTGATGTAATAGGATATGTTGGAAGTACAGGATCGTCAACAGGACCTCATGTTTGCTTTAGATTTAAAAAAGATGGTGAACAGGTTAATCCAGCAGATCACAATACTGGATCTTCGGCAAGAATTCAACCAGGTGAATTACAAACATTTATGAAAGAAATTGCTCCATTACAATCCTCAATCAAGAAAGTAGAATATTTCTAATTAAAAACTTTTTCTAGTAAGGTACAACACTAAGTCAATCAATAATTTGAGTATCAAGACCTAAAACTCTTGATAAGCTTTAATAATCTTAACAAAAATTATCAATAAATTTATTGACTTTAGAAATTAAATAGAGTATATTGGCATCGATTAGAGACCCCAATTTTTTAATCATTAAATCTTATCCAATTTGAAAATAGCGCGACATATACAATTAATTGCTGCTCTAAGCCTATTTCTACTTTGTACATTCAATCAATTGAATGCTGAAGTTTTATTGGATATTAAGTCTTTTAAATTATCTAAAAAATATCCGGCTGAATTTCAATTTAACTTGAATGAAGGTGATAATTTCATTTTAAGTTTTAGTAAGGTTAGTGGAAACTTAGATCCATCTGAAGTTGATATTCAAGTAATCGATTTAAATAATATTGAAGAAGAGATTTTAGGTGATTTCAAAATCCCAACTGGAAGTGTTAGAATTCCTACTGATGGAATTTATGTTGTACGATTTATTTATAGGGGAAAAGATTTAAGTTTTCAAGGACGGAAATTTGGAAATTTTTCATTTAGGGCAGAATCTTTGCAAACTGAAAAAATACAGCCTGGAGAATTCAGAACAATAATGCAAGTTAGTAGCATCGCAATTGATGATGACGTTGACAATGCAATGAGATTAATTCTTGATGTTGAGGCAGGAGATCGAATTTCTTTTTCTTCAGCAGATCCAAAATCATCAATTGTAAAAATAAATATCCAACAACTTGGACAAACGGCATTTGTGAACAGTCTTTCAAATGTAATTGCAACCAAAGATATCAGATTAACTGTATCCATTTTTTTAGCTGACAATGATGATCCGATAAATATCTATAATGTCAGAGAGTTACTTAAAAATGATGATTTATTATTCTCTGATTTAGTTATAGGGATAGAACGAAAACAAAACAACATAATGGGAGGAGGAGACTTATATAGTTCTCCAGTCCCATCAGCAGAGGAAGCGACTGGAAATGAAGCAGATCCATATGCAGCGATGATTGAACAAATGCAAGCTCAAGCTGAAGCAGGAAGTCAAAATTATCAAGCCATGTTGGATGACATGCAGAATAATCAAAACATGTCTTCAGAATCTCAAGCAAAACTTCTCGAAATATTAATAGAAAGTACAAAAGAAAAAGAATATGTAGAAGTTTATTCTCAAGAAATGGCAGAAATTGAGGCTGAACTAGGACCAGAAGGAAATCTTTTTAAAAAGAACAAAAATTCAACACCCCAAAACAAATATTGTGCGGAGCTTCAATTAAGAGGTGCAAATTATAACAAGTGGTTTTATTGGATAGCTGTAGGTGAAGAGGCTAAAGAAACATTGGAGATTGAAAGTGAAAAATACAGCAGGCAGAATGGAAAAAGAAAAGAATTAATTCAAGCAAAAGGAGAATACTATTATTACATGGGCGATCCCGAAAACCCTCGCCCGAACCCACCATTTCCAAATTTGAGAAATTACTCCAATTATTTCACTGAAGATGTGGAATATGCTATCGTAGATGACGTAAATAAAGAAAGATTCTTAAGAGGGCTTGATTATAATCAAGAAAATATTTCTAGATCAAAATATGTGTTTGTAGATAATGGCTGGGCAATTAGCCCGCCCAATGCAGATGTACTTTATCATGTCTGTTTTCGAAACAATAATCAACGAACCCCGATAAATGTGATTTTTAAATATTATACAATTGACACTGAAAAATCAGTAAGATGAGACATAAATACAAACTTATAATTATACTTTTCTCGTTTTTATTCTGTAACCTATATGTTGTAGAAGCTGATGCAGCACATCCAGTTTTAGAGAGACTGTCTAAAAGATACTTTAAAAAGAACAAACTTAAAAAGTTAGGTAAAAGAGCACAAAGAGCTGCGATGGATATCGACTTAGAAGAGTATTCAATTAAATTTGAACACGATGTTATTGGAATGGAGCCTTCTTGGATGTTAGAAGAAGGATTTTTTACTGAACATTACTTCAATTTATTATCGACATTAGTTTTAGGAGAATATGATATTAATCCCAAGACTGGACATCCTAGGAATAGAGAAGCAATGGAAATGCATCTTACAAAGAAAGCTAGAGATAAGCGTGCAAAGCAAAATTATAATATTATTCAAAGTGCGAATTTCACTAACTCAAGGTTAAATTTCTTATTGCATTTAACCTACACTGATGATTTTGGAAATAATAAAAGTTTTTACAGAAATCAACTTTTAAACGAAGAAGAAGTCTTTAGGAATTTAACAGATAGCTTAAATAATTATTTCTTAAGAGTAACAACAGATTATAAAATAAAATTAGAACAAACCGGAGTCTATGTTCAATTTGATTTTGGTGACAAAAAGAATCTCAGTAGTTATATAAATTTCCTAAGAAGAGTAAAAGAACAACTCAGCGAAGAACAATTAATGTATGTTGTAGTCCCAGCAAACATAAAAAGAGGCTATGCATATAATTACAATGATATTGAAAAGATTTTGGAATTTGCGGATAAGATTGTAATTGATGCAACGAATTTTGATAAGTTCGAAAGAAAAAAACTTGTTCCTCCTACTAATTTTAGCCCTAAATCTGATTATAGTATTTTTGGTACTCTAAAGAAATATTTGATCAGTCCAGAAATTGCAGATAAACTCCCTCACAATATGGCTGGAGAATACATTAGAGGAAATGAAGTTGCAGATAAAAGAGCCAGATTCGCAGTAATGTTACCATACTATGGATTAGAGTATCGAGTCGATGAAAAGCGTAATTCTTTTAGCAAAATAGGCCCTGTTACTCTGGAAAATTTCTTTAGTTATGAAAAAGGTAAATCAGGTAATTTAAAATATAGTACTCAGGTATTTGGAAAAAATGACAGTATTTTTGCAATGTTGTCAATACCCATAGAAGGTACAAATGAAGTTAGGAAATTTTATGTTGACGACGGGTTTACCCTTCAGAACAAATATTTTTATTTAAAAGATACATTAGGTATTGACAATGTCGCACTCAATAGTCTATCTTACTACAAGACAAAAGATAGGATTAAACCAATGTGGGCAGTTCTTGCATTGACTTATGGGAAAGAAAGAGAAAAATTAGGATGGATAATAGCTTCATTTATAATGGGCTTTATTCCAATAGGATTTGTATTTTCCATATATAAAAACTGGGAAGTTCGGAATGCTTTGGCTAAATATGGTAATGTATTTACTCGTTTTAATTTATTCTTAGTTCTATTTATATTTTTATTTCTTACAGCAGCTAATGTTATTCCAAGAAAAGGGGTGGCTATTGTTATTGCAGTAATTATTTTAGGAGCATTTTTTATCTACATTTTGATTAAGAAGATTTTAATGCGTTCTAAGAAATATGTTAACATAGTTAAATAGTAGGATATGAAAAGAATGTTTAGAGCAATAATTCCTAGGATAATCCCAGAATTAATTCTTTTGTTTACAAGGATGTTACCATTGGCGTGTATATTATCTATAATTTTTATTGTAGGAACTGATGCAAGCTATCAAATTAGGAGTGAGTTTAAATTAATCCTTTATGGTATATTACTAAGTCTTGCAGGATTATATTTATTAAGAATTACAAGTTATGTTATATGGAGGGTGATTACTGGTATCCAGAGAATAATCCCTGATATATATTATGATGAATCAAAAAACAATAAAGCGGCATAAGATATGATACATGAAGTTATACCAATAATAGCAGATGAATTGAATGATTATCTTGAATCAAAATTTGATACAAGTGATGAGCCAGTCATATTATCTAATATTGTAAATCAAGATGGTTCAATTGCAATAAGAGAAGAAAACAAAGTAATAGTCTCTTTAATTAATATTGAACGAGATGGCTCAAATTTAATGGGAGGTGGAGGATTGACGGCTGGAGATTATCCAATTCACGTTAATCTATATGTTCTATTTTCTGCTTATTTTACAAATTATTTTGAATCATTAAAATTTATTTCCGGAGTTATAGGATTTTTCCAAAGCAACCCCAGCTTTATGATAGACGGAAATAACATATTAGCAGAAATGCATAATATTGATATAAGGGACATGAGTAACATCTGGACTGGCTTTGGAGCCAAATACCTTCCTTGTGTTTTATTTCGCTTTAGAACGCTTAATATGGATGATGACAGGATTAATGACGAAATACCTCCAGTATCTGGATCAGTTATTGACCAATAAACTAAAAACCAGCAAAACAATTAGATGCAATCACGTATTGATATCGGCTTAAATTGGGATAAATTATTATCTGTACAATGTCATCATGAATATTACACTGATGGCAAAGGAAAGGACTTTGAGTTCATTCCAACAAATAAAACTTCAGTTATTTTTAAAAATTTTAAAACTTTTTTTAAAGGTGTTGATAATGGCTTCATGATTTTTTGTGATAGTTTCCAATTCTCCCGTATTCACAAGCTTAAGAAGGTATCTGACCAGAAATTAACCTTCCTAATTAAGAACAAAAATAACCTCTTAGCGAACTACACAGACCTATCTTTTAATCATTTTGATGAAGTTTTTTACTTCAGTAACTTGACAATTAAGAAAAACAATAATAACTTGCTATTACATGAGGAGGAATACATGAAGAATCAAAAGAAGATTCGGATTCTAAGTCCCTTCCAAGTGTTAAAGTTCAATGAAGTAGCGAAAGGTAACAAACTGATAGATCAACGAGGTAAAGAAGTAAAAAGAGAATATTGGTACGAAGAAAGATTTGATATGCATGTGATAAAATTGCGTCATCTTTCCGAAGGAAAATATACATTCAAGAATGGCAAGAATTCGACGGATTTCTACATTATGGATTATATAAAAGAACCAGTATGGGGAATACTAGATGTATTCTTATATGAACTTCCAAAAATCGGAGATTTTATAAAAAAAGATGGAATTTCTCCTGTTCAGTATAATATCAATTTTCAATCTCGATCAACATATTGGAAATACTTTATTATCGGACAAAACAAGGAGCTAGAATTAAATCTAGATGAAGCAAAAATGAGTTATAACGGAGAGGATGTAGCATTCACCAAACCGACTAAAGTAACTCTTGCAAATGGAATTGAAGCTTTTTCAATAGAATCTAAAAAGCCTATTGAATTAAAAGAATTACATCATGTTACCGATAAGCTTGAAATGCAACTAAAGCGAGACAACAAGTGGCAAAATAAAACGTACAAAGTACCTAAGCCAACTATTGATCGTTTAAAAC
>CAYOIL010000206.1:0-7418 GCA_964403985.1 uncultured Saprospiraceae bacterium | reverse complement strand
CACCAATCTGCATAAGTTTCTATCAGGTAATTCTTATCTGAATCCAAAACCTCATGTAACATAAATCTATTGCCATCTTGATCAGCAATAGTTATTTCAGGTAGACTCTCTTGAGCATTAAGTTCAATAGTAGATAGAAGCAATATAAAGAGAAGAAAGATTGCCTTATTCATGAGGTCTTGATTAATAAATATATTATTGAAATTTTATTTTTCTCTTAGAATTCAACGTCGACATTAGAACTACATGGAAACCAGCCGCCGTTATTAATAAAATAGATAAATTACTATTGTCAATAATTATTCCACTTATTATTATTGTTAACGCCCATATTAGAGCACTATAAATTTGAATATCATTGAATTTTCGAAGTACATTTTGTAATCGTTTCATAAGATCATATTTATTTCCCTGCTGAAAGTTACTAAATAATACAATATCATCAGTTATAAAGATAAGCTTTAAAGATTTTCAAGAAGAAGGGTAGGGTAAAAGAACATTAAGTGGTTTTAAAAACGAGTAATTCAAAATACAAGAATAAAATGTATATGTATTAAAAGTACACCTGAAATCGCAATATCAATTAATAAAGTTACAATTCTAATTGACCCAAAAAATCAATATTCAATTAGATGTTTTTTGAAACCTTAGTCCCATTAGGGATTGGGGTTTCTTTATTTTGGGCGAATCCATTCCTTTTCACTTCGTTCCAAAGGTATGGTCGGCGTTTTTCGGATTCGCTTATTTCGCTCATCCCTCATTCGTTCCTCAATCGGGACAAGTCCTACAAGTGCCTTTCGCGGATTAAAAATAGTATCAGATTCTAAAATCAGTTACCAAATAAGTACTGATTTCTTGTAAGAATCTAATTATAGCAATAAACAAAATTAAACAAGTACCTTTTTTCAACGGTCAACTTTATCAACTTAAATTTTTGCGATAAGGATAGTAATGGTTGCTATGAAGCTTTGCGAAATAGCAATCCTGAGTAAGCTTTAGCTTGCGAATGGATGAACGAGCAGTGAACCATGGATAGCCTGGGCCGAAGGCATCGCCCTTTTTATATAAATATAATATCATTTCTCAAGGCATAAAAAAATGACCTTGCAAAATGAATGCAAGGTCAATGTTCAAGTTGCACGTAATAAAACCTAAAATATCTTATTAGGGCTGGAAAATTCTCTTCGAAATTGTTAGTACATTTCTAAGATAACTTTTGGCAATCACGGTTTAAAATCATACCTCTTCCAGTGACTTACTATGATTTTTCATCAAGTCTTCTTGAAGAGTAAATGGAACGGCCTTAAATTCACTAAAATTTCTGCTAAACTTAGCTCTTCCTTGCGAAATTGACCTAAGAGTAGACGAATATTTATACATTTCTGCTTGTGGAACTTTTGCAATGATTTTTTGGTAATGTCCGGTAGCATCCATTCCTTGAATTAAGGCTCTTCTAGTTTGTAAGTCACCCATTACATCTCCCATAATATTGCTATTGCATAATATTTCTAATTGATATATCGGCTCCAATAATTGTGGGCCTGATTCCTTAAAAGCACTTTTAAAAGCGGCAGATGAAGCCAACATAAATGCCATATCATTACTATCTACACTATGCATTTTTCCATCGTAGATACAAACTCGAATATCTTGACAACAACTTCCAGTTAGCGGGCCTTCCGCCATTTTTGCCATAATTCCTTTTTTGATTGCATTACTATATTTTGCATCTATTGAGCCTCCTACAATGCACCAATAAAATGCTAATGTTCCACCCCATGGAAGCTCTTCTACTTCCCTTTTCCTAACAGACAGTCCTGTAGGATCTGGCATGCTATCATAATATGGTTCTATTCTCATTTGAACTTCAGCAAATTGACCAGAACCGCCACTTTGTTTTTTATGCCTGTAATGGGCATTTGCTTCTCTTGTAATTGTCTCTCTATAAGGGATTTTAGGTTTTTCGAATTCCATAGAGATCCCATTCACTTTTTCGATTCGATATTTTAATATATCGAGATGTAATTGCCCTTGTCCGTGTAGTAAAGTTTGTTTTAGTTGAGTGGATTGCTCTACTTTTAAGGTAGGATCTTCCTCTTCAATCTGGTGAAGAGCTTTCATTAATTTCTCCATATCGCTTTTACTAGGAGGAATAACTGCCGTTCTTATTCTACTTCCTGGAAAGTTAATCTTTTTAATTTCGCGATCAATGCCTTTAGTATTTAAGGTATTGTTGGTATGTGAATTCTTTAATTTTAAGGTGACACCTAAGTCACCAGCTATCAAATGGTCTACAGAAGTTCGATTCTTTCCTTCCGTAGTGTATAATTGATTTAGTCGTTCACTTTCTCTAGTTGAATGATTGTATAATTCCTCTCCTGATTTTATAGTGCCACCATATACTTTGAAGTAACTAACTTGCCCCACTTGAGGCTCAGAAAGTGTTTTGTAAATGAAAATTGTGTTGTCTGTTGAGGGATCACAAGTTAATGAGTCATTATTTTCTAGGGTAGCAGGTGCACGATCGGCGGGAGAAGGAGCAATATCATTAATAAAACCCATAATTCTACCACTTCCTTTGTTTTCCAGAGCAGAGGCACAAAAAACGGGGTAAATTTCTTGATTTGCTAGAGCTATTGTCAAACCTTTAGCTAAATCAGCTTCATCAAGGGAACCTTCTTCGAAGTATTTTTCCATTAAACCTTCTTCATTTTCCGCCGCAGCTTCTACCAATACATTATGCATTTCAATGGCTCTAGGCATAAGTATTGCAGGAATTTGAGTTTTACTTGGTTTTCCTCCTTTATCACTAAATACATACATTGTCATTCTCAACGCATCTATAATGCAAAATTGACCTTCAGAATTAGTATATGGCATTTGAACAGGAATAACTTTATTACCAAATCTTTCTTGGGCTTGTTCTAAAGTCTGTTCAAAATCAATCTTTTCATGATCGCATTGATTTATTACAAATAAGGCTGGAGTATTGAAGTCTTGTACATATTCCCATATAATCTCAGTGCCTACTTCTACACCTGAAGCGCCATTCAACAATATAATTGCTGTATCAGCAACTTTTAATGAGCAGATTACTTCTCCTATAAAATCGTCGTAACCAGGAGTGTCGATTATGTTAATCTTGTTGGATCTCCATCTAACATTCATTAAGGTACTAAAAATTGAATTTCCTCTTTCTTGTTCTATATTGGTATAATCAGATACTGTATTCTTTCCCTCTATTACACCTCTTCTAGAAATTGCTCCGGATTCAAATAGCATTGATTCTGCAAATGTGGTCTTACCGCTTCCGGAATGCCCTAATAAGACCACATTACGTATATCACGTGTAGTAAGGTTCATAATTAAAATTTTGTTGAGTGGAGATCTTGTGGAATATTGATCTGCGAAACACTCAGGTTAGCAATTATAATAATGAAATAAAGCTAATAAATAAATTTAAGTTTTGCCTAATGGAAGCGATTTAATATTATAAATTGTATTTACTTTTTAAGGGCGTATAAAATTTGTTATATGTAAGCTTATGTAAAATAATGGCTTACGCCCAAAGGTGTTTAACATGGCTTTTTAAATAGATGGATGAAGCCTACGATTTTTAGCTTTTATGGATTGATTTTAAGGGACTTACGTCCAAAATGCATTTGTTGCTCTCCAGTTTTTCAAGTCCTTGAATATTTTGCAGGCTAAATGAAGCTATATAAACAAAGATGATGTCGATTATCTGTGATTAGTTTCTTTTGAAATAGATGTTTTACGATTAAACAGATGCTTTTATGATAAAGTGAATTACTAATGAAACCATTATTTATTTTTTGTTCTGATTACTATCAATGTTACAACATGTAAAAATATCGCCATAGGAGCCAAAAATCCAGCTATTAATATAAATGGGAACTGCACAAATGATAACAGTACTTGAGGTGCGTCGTAGCCCCATAAATTAGGAAAGTAAGCCATAGAACCAATAATGAATCCTACAAAAGTCACTAACAGTATACCAAGAATATTCCAAGCAATAAATAATGTTTTATACTCTAATATTTTACTTGATTTGAATAGTATAATTAAAAGTGCACTAATGCCTATTACTATATCAAAGTTATATCCTTCAAAAGTAGCTTCTACTGGAATAATGCCTTTATAAAAGGTATATAGTAATATAATTTCCACTATAATTCTAAACGACTGAATAGCAATAATCCATTTTATAGGAACAAAAGAAAATGATGTATTATTTTTATTTTTTTGATAAAATATAATGCATATAATAAATAGAGGAATAAAAATAAATAAAGGTAAACGAGGAGGTAAATCGAAGGAATATAATAGGTTTGTAGAGGTTAAAACAAGGATATAGATTAACCAAATAAATACAGGCAGAAAGATCTGAATAGGTTTTACAGCGGCTTTTTTTTCACTATTATCAATAATCTTATTTACACGAAATTGTCCAAAATAAAGCAAAAATAACATCAACAAGGATAACGAAATATAAGCAGTTTCAAGCATAGCCAATTATACATAAAATTTGCTGATTTTATTATTTTTTAGGGCAAATTGAGTTTAATTTCTGATAAATTTTGCATTTTTCAGATTCTCCAACTATTATGAAGGAACTCCAAAATAAAAATGAAAGACAAAAAAGCATTACCATATTATAAACTTGCTAGCTTTCTTTTAATTCTATTCGTTGGCATTGATTTATGGTATACTTGGTATGAATTTTATGGTCAATCCTTAAAAGGCAATCTAATTCCTTTAGTACTTCCAGATAGTATAAATGCACCCTTACTTGCAGACCCTTTTGGATTTAAAGCTTTACTTTCAGGTATTTATCACCCCAATATAAATAGATATTTTTGTGCAGCTAATCTAGAATTATATTTTAAATCAGTTCCATTTATATTTCAAAAATTCGTTGATCCTGTTCAAAGCATTTATTTAAGCACATCAGTTTTAAAGTTCACTGTTTATATCTCTTTAATTATCAGCTTTCTTAGATATACTTCAGTGGTCCTTAAAAGTAGAACTAAAGGTATTTTTCTATTACTATTAGTACCATTTTTTCAGGTGGATGGTATTATTTCTGTTTTTAATTTTATTGATAATTCAATCGTTTATTTATTTTTTTATGGCCTCCCGTTTACATTATTGACCTATTTTTTATTCCCACTTTTTAAGCTATATATTACAAACGTTGATCCTCTTAAAAATAGATCTATTCAATATATAATCTACTTTCTACTTGGTTTCGTTTTAGCATTTTCCTCAGCTTTAGCTTCTCCAGTATTATTGATTTTTATTACTCTTTACGGCTTTGAAAAATGGAGGATTAAACGTTCTACTTCTGTTTTTGAATGGAAAAAATGGGATACATTATTTCTTGTTTTATATCCAATCTTAATCTATAGTTTGCTATTAGGAACCTTTAATTCCGAATCCGCAGATCCTATCTCTCTTGTAGATCGTTTTTCCAAATTAAGTGAAGGTATATTTCATTTTCTTGTTAAAGAGCCTACTTTGTTAATTACTTGGATTCTTTCAGCTATACTTTTCTATTTTTTGAGAATTCAAAAAGTGACAATTTGGAATGGCAAGTTTAATATTTTAATTCTTTATTTTATAGCATTTGTTTTAGTGTATACTTGTTTTTTACCATTTGGTGGTTATAGAGATTATCGATCTATGATTTTAAGATATGATACGTTAATGCCAATTAGTATGCTTTCTTTATTAGTCGTCTCAACTTTGTTTTCGTATGCTATTGTAAAGTCTAATAGGAAATGGAGAAGTCTTTCAATTGGACTTTTTATAATAACAGCGATTTATTTTAGTATTAATGACTATAATAGAATGAAGTTAGATAAGTATTGTGAAAAGGAAAATATCCCTTCATTAAAGAGTAACCTTTTCCTTCGGTTGCAATAATTGGTACATCAGCTTTTTCAAGTGAATCTAAATCTCTATATATAGTTCTTTTGCTGACTTCAAATTGTTCTGCTAATTGATTAACATTTACAAATGGATTTGACTGTAACTTTAGTAAAATTGAAGTTAACCTAGATAATCTCGAAATGTTATCTGAATATGCCATTTAGTTTTTTCTTGCTAACTCATTCCATCAGGATATGAATAAATTATTTGCACAATTATCTTAACTATCAATGTCGATTGTATATAACTTAGTCATCTGTTTTTTTAAAACTGAGTTAGGTGTAATTTTCATTATATTGCTAAGAATAGTACGTCCAATTGAACTATGTGCTAATCTTCCTATTGTCCACGAAGTGTTAACAATGTAGTCAACTTTTTTCCGTCTTGAAACCTCGAAATTTTTGAAAGCTGTTGTATCCAAGTTTGATTTTTTTAAATGGCTTGCCAGATAATAAGCATCCTCAATTCCTTGACCCGCACCTTGTCCCATATTAGGTGTAGTTGAATGCGCTGCATCTCCTATCAGACAAACATTTCCTGAGCTCCAAGAAGGTATTCTTTTTAAATCATTTAACTCTGCAACATGGATGTTTTCCGTGTTATCTATAATCTTTGAAACAATAGGGTTGAATTCTTTAAATAAGGAAGATAACTTCGATTTTGATATTTCTGCTTCACCATTCTTTATTACTGCAAACCAATAAACATTGTTGTTTTTATCAATTTTAGAAAAACCGAATCTCCTATTCTTTCCCCAAGATTCTCTACCTCTGTTTTTTAACTCATTGGGAAGTTTATAATTAACTACACCTCTCCAACAAACTTGATGAGACTTCCGAATTTCCGTTATAGGAAATAGGGTAGACCTTACTCCTGAATGTAGTCCGTCTGCCCCAATAACAATATCTGACTCCACTATTAAATCATTAAATTCAATTTTTACAATTCCTTCTTCTTCCATATGCCTTACATACTTCTTACCCATAAAGACTTTGGAATTTTCAATTGCTTTATTGTAGAGGATTTTTTGAAGTGAAGCTCTATGTATACCAATGGTTTTATTTCCATATGCATCTTGTGCAACATCACTAGAAATCTTCTTATATGGCACCAAGTTAGAATTGGTGATTTCCATTACATCTATAGGAGATCCAGCTTTTTCAATTTCTTCTTTTAACCCGAGTAAATCCAATACACGAATAGCATTTGGCTGTAACCAAATACCAGCTCCAACTTCTTTTAACGATTCGGCTTGTTCATAAACTGAACAGTTAAACCCGTGATGGTTTAATGCGATTGCAGTAGTCAAACCTGAAATTCCACCACCAATTATTGCTATTCTTTTGCTCATGAAAACTTAATTAAAAATGGTAAAACCTACATTTAAATCAAATATCAATTGATGTTGTGACAGTCCAGAAAAATATCGAGCATACTTAGCTGTTGCCCAGATTTCCACTTTT
>CAYOIL010000205.1:2720-7445 GCA_964403985.1 uncultured Saprospiraceae bacterium | reverse complement strand
TTCTGAACACCCAAGAGTTCACCGAGATCACCTTGAGTCATATTTTGTTTAATTCTTGCATCTTTAATCATTGTTCCAATAATGTCCATGCGAAGATCATATTCAAATATGTCTCGTTCGGCAGTTCCCTTTTTACCAATAATTTCATCAGTTAAGTCATCTATTGAAGTGAGTTTCATATTTTATTTATTTAAGTACTTTTTTTTAAATGCTAATGCCTTTTTGATTTCTGATTTAGGAGTTTTTTGAGTTTTCTTTACAAACCCATGGGTGCAGATTATCAAGGATTTAAGGTTTGGATCCCAAAATGCAAGAAGTCTTATTTGATGTTTGTCAAATCTTGTTTTAAATTCCCAAATTTCATCAGTTAATTTCTTTAGTATTTTGGTGTCCTTGACTTCTCTAGATTTTTGAATATTATAAGTTACTTTCTTCTGTAGTTTTATATTCAAAGACTTTATGAATGCTTTTGCCTCATCGGATAATAATACTTCGAAATTCTTATTCATGTGTCTGGCTAAATAACAGAATAAATATATAAAAAGTTTCCCTATTGGGAATGTGTGTTTTTTCTTCTTTATGAAAGATACCTTAATGTAAGTAAAATTTCAACCCAAATTTCTCTAAATTTAGATTGAGTAATAAGATTATCAATTAAAAGGTAAAAGATAATTTGCAAGAATGAATTATCTTCTTGTGCAACTTTGAAAAATCGAAAATGAAAGTAAAGAATAGAAAATATAGAAAATTTGCATTTGAATTTCTTTCGATATTTATTGCTGTAATTTCTGCATTTGCATTAAATAATTGGAACGATAATAGAAAAGATAATCAAGCAGAAAACAGGATCTTAGAAGAGATTACAAGAGGGCTCGAAAAAGATATTCGTGATGTGGAATTGAATGTTATGGGACATGAGTTTGGATTGAAATCAAGTAAATATTGGAGAAATGTAATTGAAGGAAAAACAGTAAGTGTAGATTCAATTCATGATTATTACTTTAATTTTCTCAGGGATTTTATTTCTATACAAAATACCTCTGGATATGAGAATTTGAAATCTAGAGGCTTAGAATTAATAAAGAATGATTCTTTGAGAACGTCAATAATTTCTCTTTACGAATATGATTATAAAACTCTAAAAACGCTAGAAGAAGAATACTATGAAATGCAATTTCATGAAAATTTTTATAAAGAGATCAATAATTTTATAGCACCTAATTTTCAATTCGATGAAAAGGGAAATATTGTAGGCATAGAACAGCCTATTTCAATAGCTAAGGAAGACAAAAACAAACTATTAAGTTATTTGTGGAAAATCGATGCTAATAGGCACTTTGCCTTAGCTTTCTATCAACAAATAGAAAATAACATTCAAAAGTTAAGAAAGGATATTGAGAAAGAGAATGGGTAATACCTTTGATCATTTTTTAAACGATGATATAATAGTTTTGAAAATACAAGTAAAATATAAATGACTTTTTTCAAACCATTGGTTTTCGTTTTCTTTGATTTATATGATAAGGAACACTGATGTGAAATATTCATTTATACTTAGTTAAAACCTAAAGATTTTAGAATTCCAATAACTCAATATTATAAGGTAGTGATAGTTAAAACAGATGAAAATTTTAGCTTATTAACTTAATTGGCTAAAAAAATCATTAAATTTAGAGAATATTCATAATTGATATTAAAGGATTAATATTTCTTTTGATTTTATTCGCTAGATAAGTGATTGCTAGCGATAGACTGATTAAATTAATATGAACTAGAGATGAAAAATATAATATTAACAATTGCTCTTTTGTTTCCTTTTATAATAGGAATTCATGCTGAATCATTAATGGATACAGTGACAATAGAAATTAATGATTCGGAATTAAATACATTATATTTTTATCAAGAGAGCTTTGATACTCCTACGAGACTGATCTTCCCAAATTTGACTACAGTGACTGAATCAGTGTATTTTGATCAGAATGTCAATCTAGTATCTGTTGACATGCCTCAATTAAGTTTAGTTGGTGATTATGTTTATTTCAACGGAAATGATATACTGGAATCCATTTCTTCCCCCATGTTGAATACTATTCATAACTATCTATATGTAAGTCAAAATACAAATTTAGAAGAACTCAGTATTTGTTCGCTTAAAAACATATTGCCTACAGAAGAAAACGATCAAATTCCATATTATTATATAAATAATAACACTGCTGTAGTTGACCAACAACCTTTTTGTTTTAGTCAGGGATCTCCTGAAAATCTTAGTCTATCTAATTCATCAATTCTTGAAAATTCTCCCTTAAATTCTTTCATTGGAAAACTAAGCGCAGAAAGTAACTATGAAGTGATTGATCTAACTTTTTATCTAACAGATGATAATTTTAATAATGAATATTTTACTATTCAGAATGATTCATTATTTTCTAATGCAACGTTTGACTTTGAAGTGATGGAAAGTCAGGAAATTACTATTGGAGTTTATAATCAACTAGGAGAATCGATAACGCTTGATTTTACAATAGATATAGAGAACGTTGTCAATGAAGATATTGAAATAATAGAAATATTAGATGAAACCTTATCATCCTTATATTATCATCAAGAGAATTTTACAAATCAAACAAAATTAGTATTCCCAAACTTGACAACAGTAACTGGAATAGTGTATTTTCATGAAAACGTCAACTTAATTTCAATAGATTTACCTAAATTAAATTTTGTTGGAGATTATACTTATTTCAACGGAAATGAAGTAATCGAATCTATAAATGCTCCTCTTCTAGAAACGATTTATAATTATCTATATGTAAGTCAAAATACAAATTTAGAAGAACTCAATATTTGTTCACTTAAAAATATAATGCCTTCAGAAGACGACGATCAAGTCCCATATTATTATATAAACAATAACAATGCTACAGTAGATCAACAACCTTTTTGTTTTAGTCAGGGATCTCCTGAAAATCTTAGTCTATCGAATTCATCAATTCTTGAAAATTCTCCCTTAAATTCTTTCATTGGAAAACTAAGTGCAGAAAGTAACTATGAAGTGATTGAACTAACTTATTATCTAACAGACGATAATTTTAATAATGAATATTTTACTATTCAGAATGATTCATTATTTTCTAATGCAACGTTTGACTTTGAAGTGATGGAAAGTCAGGAAATTACTATTGGAGTTTATAATCAACTGGGAGAGTCGATAACGGTTGATTTTACAATAAATGTTGAGAACATTCTCAATGAAGATGTTGAAATAATAGAGATTTTAGATGATACTTTAGCATCCTTGTATTATCATCAAGAAAATTTCACAAAACAAACAAAATTAGTATTCCCAAATTTGACAACAGTAACTGGAATTGCATATTTTCATCAAAATGTCAATTTAATCTCAGTAGATTTACCTAAATTAAATTTTGTTGGAGATTATACGTACTTCCATGGAAATGAAGTAATTGAATCTATTAATGCACCTCTTCTAGATACTATTTTTAATTATCTTTATGTAAGTCAAAATACAAATTTAATTGAACTTGAAATTTGTTCGCTTTCTCATATCATTTCTACAGAGCCAGATATGGAATCCTATTATTTCGTTCAGAATAACCCTATGCTAAATCTGTCTAATACTTGTTTAGATTCTACAATTCTTGAATTCATTGAAGAGGATAGTCTTGTTGTAGCATCTAATATCTTACTGGGAAGATTTCAGTCTAACTCAACTGACCCTATTACGCATTATATAGATGATGGAGGATTAAATGTAACTGAGACAGAAAATTTTATAATTGACGAAATAGGAATTTATTTAAAAAAAGATATCGTTGAATATACCGAAGATTCATATCCATTACTCATAAATTCATTTAGAATAGATCAAAACACAAATACAATACTAAACGAACAAATTGTGATTGATATAAACTTAAATATCAAGGACAAAGTAATAATAACTGGTGTTATAGATTTGGATGTAAAAAATGAAATTAGGTATTACCCGAACCCCACAAACTCGATTCTTACAATTGAAATTCAAGCAGCAGGCACCTATAGATTATATGATCCATATGGTAAAGTAATTGAGACATTTAATTTCGCTCAAGGGCTAAATCAAATTGATTTATCAAAACTAAATCCCAATATTTACTACTTAGCTTCAGAATATGGACAACGGATAAAAATTGCTAAGCAATAATAAATATATTGACCCTTAAAATTTACAGATTTTATTCTTTGACTCATTTGTGAAAGTACTGACATTACATTTTATTTTTGGGTCCCAACCCAAAAATTATTGAACTTTATAATTCAGTAAACACCAATTAAAATTCAAATCAATGAAAGTAACTATTGCAGGTAGTACTGGAATGGTAGGGACTGCACTTCTGAATTTATGTTTGAACTCTGATGAAATATCAGAGATAATTAACATTGTTAGAAAAGATAATCGATCAATTGTTAATGAAAAAATAACAACAGTTGAAATTAAGGACTTTCAAAGTTATGATGAGAGAAGTGATTTGTTTTACGGTATTGATATAGCCTATTTTTGCATAGGCGTATATACAGGAAGTGTTCCAGACGAATTATTCAAAAATATCACTGTAGACTATGCTGTGGAATTTGCAAAGAATGTTAGAGAGTATAGTCCGGATGCCACATTTTGTTTATTAAGTGGAGCAGGAGCTGATCGAACCGAGAAAAGTAAAA
>CAYOIL010000205.1:1245-2710 GCA_964403985.1 uncultured Saprospiraceae bacterium | reverse complement strand
TTACAAAGGGATGGCGGAGAACCAAATTAGTAAAATGGGTTTAGAGTTTTACGCATTTCGTCCTGGTTATATTTATCCAGTAACTCCCAGAAAAGAGCCGAATGTCATTTATAAATTAATGCGATTGCTTTACCCACTTATTAGCTTGTTTGGTAGTAATGTTAGTATAAAATCAACACAGCTTTCTAAAGCTATGTTTGAAGTAGGTAGAAATGGTTCAGATAAAGAGATTTTGGAGAACAAGGATATTCTTAATCACTTAAAAGATTAATACGAAGATGCAATTCGAAAAGGATTTACAATCAGACTTCAAAGATTTATTTCTTAAAGCAAGAGAAATTTTATTGTCTTACGAAGAAATACTTGAAACCAAGAAAGAGAGAATCACAACTTATGCAAATGAAAAAGGTGGAATTTGCCATATGAGAACAATGCCTTATGGAATTGATATTGGATTTTTAAAAGGGGCTAAAATGATTGATGAAATGGGTCTATTAATAGGAGCTGGAAAGTCCATAAGAGTTCTACCACAAAAGAAATTGAATATAAAAGCGATGGATTATTATATCAAACAAGCAATCGAAATTAACGCAAAAAAGTAATGACTTATAAAGAGATTATTGATTGTTTATACGATTTGAAAGACGAAGAAAAAGTCATTTTCAAAGAGAAAAAATTTGGAATCATCTCAAATAATTCTTTGGGTATATATCACAAAGAGTTGAAAGTAATAGCAAAGCAATTAGGAAAAGATAATGATCTAGCTTTACGGCTTTTTGATAGTGGAATATATGAAGGTCGACTATTGTGTAGTAAAATGTTTAATCCTAAAGATGTTACTGAAGAACTTATGGAGAAGTGGGTGAAGACATTTGAGAATTGGGAAATTTGTGATAGCTTTTGTATGGGACTTTTTTCTAAAAGTTCTTATGCACTTTCTAAAATATCAGAATGGACAAAAAGAGCGCCTACTTTTCAAAAAAGAGCTGGCTTTACTATTATAGCATCCTATTGCATGGCAGATAAATCTTCGAAAAATGAATTATTTGAAGATTTTTTTAGCATTATAAAACGCGAAGCTACTGATGATCGAATATACGTAAAAAAGGCAGTGAACTGGGCTTTACGGAATATTGGAAAACGAAATTGGGATTTAAACCAATCCGCTATAGAGGTCGCTAACCAATTATTAGATTCTAATAATTCAACTTCGAAGTGGATTGCGAAGAATGCCTTACAAGAATTACAAAAAGATACTATTAGGATGTCTGATTATCCGAGATCAATATATAGAAAAAAGAAACTGGAGTGAATGTCTTAACTAGGCAGAATGGTAATTCAGTAATCTCATTGACTTCCTAAAATACAACTAAATTTTATTCAATGAAAATAAATCAAATTAAAAAAAAATGGAATTTTAACAATTCTAATACTAAGCATATCTTCTTGTAAAGTTAGAAGATAT
>CAYOIL010000205.1:679-1235 GCA_964403985.1 uncultured Saprospiraceae bacterium | reverse complement strand
ATATGTTTGGTATAATTATGCGAACATAACAGACCATAAAATTTTTCCTTCAAGAACTATTACCAAAAGCAAGATTCCTTTTACATTTAACCAAACTAAAAATGCAAATATTCCCAAAGAAATCATTATAAAAAACAAGTTAGATCATAATGAGGTTTTAGACTTTGATAGTTATTTAGAAAATAGTAAAACCATAGCTTTTTTAGTTATTAAAAACGATACCATTACTTACGAAAACTATTTTAATGGATATGAAGAATCTTCCATTTCAGCTTCTTTCTCAATGGCAAAATCTGTTGTTTCTATTTTAATTGGTATTGCTATTGATGATGGATTAATAGAATCTGTTAACGAGCCAATTACGAATTATATTCCAGAATTAAAACAAAACGGATTTGATAAAGTAACTATCGAACACTTATTACAAATGACTTCTGGACTAGATTTTAATGAAAGTTATGTAAGTCCTTTTAGTGAAGCATCTAGTTATTATTATGGTTTAAATCTAAGAAAAGCAATTCCTAACGACTATCCGGAAATCATCGAGATGGTTGTG
>CAYOIL010000205.1:0-669 GCA_964403985.1 uncultured Saprospiraceae bacterium | reverse complement strand
GTATACAAGTGGAAGCACTCAACTACTAGGCTTGATTTTGGAACGTGTTATTAGTAGAAAAACGGTGAGTCAATATTTAGAAGAAAAATTATGGATTCCTCTAGGTATGGAATATGAAGCGAGTTGGAGTTTAGATAGAAAGAAAGATGGAATAGAAAAAACATATTGTTGTATTAATGCAAGAGCAAGAGATTTTGCTAAAATTGGTCGATTATATTTAAATAATGGAAATTGGAATGGCAAGCAAATTGTTTCAAAAGAATGGGTGGTTAAATCTACTAAAGTAGAAGCTTTAAAAGGGAATGCTCCGTATTATCAATATCAATGGTGGATTCCTAATAAGCATTCATTTATGGCGGAGGGACATTTAGGTCAGTTTATTTATGCTGACCCATCTAAAAATCTTGTAATAGTTAGACTAGGCGAAAAACACGGAGGTGTAGAATGGTGGTCTATTTTTGATAGATTAAGTAATAACTTAGGCGAAGAATTTTTGCAATAGAAAATTGATAGAAACTACAAGTACATAACAAAGTATCCTATGAAATGTAGAAACTTTAATACTATTTAAATAACTAATAGTATTTCATTTTAAATACAAGAAAATTTTGTTCACTGATGTTCCCCCAATATGTTAGACAACTTAAGTAAGATATTAAGTTTGAAAAT
>CAYOIL010000204.1:2901-7512 GCA_964403985.1 uncultured Saprospiraceae bacterium | reverse complement strand
TTCTACCATTTCCATCCAAGAATGGATGTATAAATTCCATTTCATAATGAAAAACACAGCTTTTGATTATCAAATTGTCTTTATCATTTGATAGATATTGGAAGAGTTCTCTCATAAGATGGTTGACATTCCATGCAGGAGGTGCCATGTGAGTCATTTCCTCACCCTTAAAAATCCCGACGCTTTTTGTCCTGAATTCACCTGGTTTTTCAACAAGTCCTTTCATTAATAATTCATGAGCACATAAGTAAGAATCAATATCGAAAGGATCAAATTGATCAAGTTGGTTGTAAACATCAATGGCATTTTTTACTTCCAATATATCTTTTGAAGGGCCTACGACTCTTTGATTGTTGAACAGAGTTGTCACTTGATCAATTGATAGAGTGTTTCCTTCTATTTCCAAAGATGATTGAATTGATTTAATTCGATTCTCTTTTCTTAAAGCTGTTTCGGGTTTTCTAAGATAGGTTGAATCTACTATGCCTAGAAGTCTACCTATCTCTTTTGAAAGGTTGATAATTTCAGTAGTTCCTTCGTAGTATTTCCGAATCATGATAGCATCATATGATAGCATAAAAATACTAAATACTACTCAAATTGCTTCAATTTATTTCAAATGATTGAATTTTAATTAGATTTAACGTTTCCGAGATCGAGAGTACGACCGTAGGAGCATGATCTGATATCTTATGTTGTAATTTGTTTCAATCAAGTTCAATTATTATTCTTGCTCTATATCTATCATCAATTAGCCTGTCCCAAAAGAATGATTTGATTTGTTATCAGTCTTATACAATTGAGTCGATTTTTCAGTTTCAATTTCTATTTTTTTAACTCTATCTACTAAAGAATCCGATGAATTATGGATTTTCCATGTTCCGATTCCAAAATTAAAAACCTTTGATTTACCAGAATCTAATCCCAAAACAAGTGAATCTTTTGTCAAGAAACCCTTGAATTTATAATAATCATCTCCATTGAAAAAGAATTTAATGGTTGACGATTTATTTGACTTGTTCTCTATCTCAATTGTTTGAGCAGGGTCGCATGAAACGAAAAAGATAGCAAATGCTATCCATATTAATAATAATTTCACTTTTATTGTTTAATGCTGTTCAACGTATGTATATGTGTAATTGCAACGCCAACAACGATTCCTATCTGAATTATGAATTGTCTTCTATCCATACGACTAAAGTACGAAAAATACGTGCAATTAATTAATCCAAAACAAAGATACAACTAGCTATTTCTTCAACTCTTTTTCTAAATGATCTATAAATAAAATCCCATTTAGATGATCAATTTCATGTTGAAAAACCACCGCTGTAAAAGAGCTTACTGTTTCATTTTTCAATTCTCCTTCCAAAGTCATATATTCAATGTCTATTGATTTTGAGCGATTTTGAGTGGTGGCTTGTTTGTTCGGAATGGAGAGACATCCTTCTGGGCACGGTTGTTTTTCCTCACTATACTTCACGATCACTGGATTAATATACGTTTCGAATGGAAATCCCTCTTTATCAAATCGTTGGACAATCACCATATTCTTCAGTATCCCTACTTGTGGAGCGGCAATCCCTACCCCTGCAGACAATGAATCTTGTACAGTTAGTAGCATTCTAGCTGATAATTTTTTAGCTAATTCTAAATCAGCGATGCCAATATCTGTGCATTGGGTACGAAGTAAAATGGAATCTGAATACTCGTTTATTTTGAACACCCGCATAATCTGTTCGCTGTTTCCGCTGTTGATCAACTCTTGCATGGAAGTAGAAAAAGAAGATTTCGAAGCAGCTGGATTTTTGAGCGCTAAGCAAGATACGAAAAGAAAAAGAATGGATATGTAAAGGATAATTTTCATTAAGACTGTTATTTTTATGATGAGGCTTACGCCCAAATATAATAATAGTATAGGTGGCCTTTGGGCAAGAGCCCAAAATCCTAAAACCAACGGTCAGTATGTAATTCTTCAAACTTCATTTATAATGATTGGTATATCACTTTGAATATTAAATGTTGTGCTAATTTTTAAAGATGCTAACAATATTGCGTCCTTCAAAATTAAAAGTATACTCCTGTCCCTCTATTACCATATTGTTTAGTATATAGTTTCTATCAAATGTTGTAGGAACAATTAAATTAAGCCTGTACATGTTTTTTCCAGTATCTATATACATGCAAAGCTTTTCTTTTGACCATTGTTTCTTTTCTAGAGTTTTAATTGGCACATAAAATTTCAATTCATCAACTTGAATTGTTTTTGAAGTTAAAGGATCATTTTTTGATTCCGTATTTTGGTAACGGACTAGCTCTTTGATCCATTTCTGATCCTTTGAAAGAGCATTTAATTTTGACAATTCTATTTTTTGACCTGAGGGATTTAAATCTAATGTAAAAGAAGTAAACGTAAGTATTTTCATATTGTCTTCAATATTACCTGACTCAGCTGAAAAGCTTACCCCTTGCATCATATAAGCACTACTTTTTATTTTATATACTTCTTCATAGTCATATTCTTCAACTCTGTTATATACCTGTTCTCTAACACTTTCTGTTGAACGATAAGAAAGTTGAATATCTATAGAATCTGAAGAGGAGAATGCTGTATTTAAGTTCCTTATTTCATTCGGGGCGCTTACAATATATTGTGGTATATCAGACATGGCTATACTATTTTCATTAGCGATTTTTTCATCAAGCTTGTCTAAATCTAGCATACCATTAGTCATATATTGTTGCTTACTACTGCCTTTCATTTGTGAAAAATGATGATGATATCTACGCATCTTATCTCTATGCTCTCTTCTTTTTTCTTGACTTACCACTTCCCCTTCTCTACATTTTATTTCTTTCAAGACTTCATTTTCAAAGGAGAATCCTAAATGTATACCATTGTATTGAATATTTTTCAATGCTTCATCCAAATCTAATTTTTCTCGCTTTGGAGACTTAGGATCTTCAACAAGAAATTTATAATAGCTTGCATTGTACATTGTAACTGTTTGTTGATCAATAATTATAAATGCATAACCCATTTTAACTCTATTTCCACCAAAAGATTTTCTCATATTAGATAATGCTTTGGGTGCTATAATTGTGATGTCATTGTGTTTAACTTCAGTTAATTCAGATTGATCAAAGTTGTTTACAAAGCACAATAGACCTTTCCATTGGTCAGCATTGAAGTTTTCTTTTTGAAGCATCGATACAGCTATTGAGCCGTTATAATCCTCCCTGTACAGATTAATGAAGAAAGGGTGATACATTTTCATCCCTTCAATTCCAGGACTCCCTCTATGACCTAACATTTCTAATTTTTCTATACTATTGTCTTTATTGATTTCTACTACAAAAGATGAGGCAGAAAAATTAGAAATTATATCTGCTGAGTTAATAAAATCAAAACTTAATCCAGAGGCATGGTGTGTATATCTTATGGGACTAAAGTCAAACTCTGAGTGAGATATGTTCGATATATCCCTACTTCCATTACTATCTCCTAAACGGTAGCTTACTTTTATAGGAGTTGTCTTGTTTCTATCAGAGTATGTATTTACTGAAACATTAAGAGCTTTTATTTGACTTTCTGTCATATAAGATATCCCAGCAGGTACACAAAAATCTTCCAAACTTGAAGCATATATTTTTTTGCCATTTTGAGTGATCTCAAAACTCAACGTTTGACAGCAATTTGCTTCATTCTTATTATCAAATTTTAATTTTTTATGTAAATTATCAAACTCAAATTTTTCATTGGATTTATAGTCAAGGATTAAATCCATAAGTCTAGGATCTATCAATGGTATACCTGAATCCGAGACGTACATTCCATTTTTCAGATATACTTCTTTTTGTTTTCTAGCTATGATTGATGAGGTGTCTACAGGATGTACTAATTCTGAAAAATAGGTCAGCTTACCAGAATATGAAGATGTATCTATAGAGTAATTATAGTTTTTGAAGTTTAATTCTCCTTTTTTCCAAGAATCAAATTTGTCATTTTTATTGTAATTTGTTGAGCCTCTTGACTGTGTCAAAACATTACTCTGTAGTTCAATCACTTTATTACCATTCGAATCTACTGCCCAACCTTTATATATATAATCTATATCTACTCCTGTGAAATTGGTAACATTTATAGCATAAACATCTGATAAGTGCATACTTCCAGTTAATTGTTTTTCGTAATTTATGTTTACTTGTGCATAAATATTTTGTGTTAGAAAAAAAACTATAAGTAATAAATGAAGCTTAGACATTTTCTTGTTTTTTGTGTTGATAGATATCTTGTTCACAAATATGTATAATTCCGAAAAAAATAATTCCTTGATTGGAGTTACGGTTGTTGTGGTTGGATTATCGGTAATTTTTTAAGTTTAACCGACTTATGCATTTGACATCTGATATGTCGCGAAACTATTGCAAAATTTACGTTTAATCGTAGTTTTTAGATTCACCAAAGAGTTTGATAAAAACATGGATCTTCTTATCTAATTGGATTTACTAAATTCAAATTTCTCAAAGACCACATTTTCGGCTTCTTGAATTATTTCTATCACTGCATCGTAGAATTTAGTTGGCAAATTCTCTCTACTTTTTTTCATA
>CAYOIL010000204.1:0-2891 GCA_964403985.1 uncultured Saprospiraceae bacterium | reverse complement strand
ATATTACTCTGATCTTTTCATCGCAATCATGCATACCAAAACCTCCAGACAAAATATCTGAAAATGCATCAAGATTTCTCCCTGTTTCCCAGCTCAGATTATAAGTGAATAATTTTTCAGTGTACTTATAAAAAGCTTTTTGAGATCTAAATTTATTCCCATTTATAGTAAAATGTCTCATCTATTTTTGTTTGCTTTATTTTGCAGATAACGTCCAAGAGCAAGTGGAGTCTGAATAATAGGAATATTCCATCTTGCTAAGTGTTGTATGCAGTCTCTTTTGTTTTAAATCGGAATTCCTTTTTTTTCTCTCAATTCTATTAATTCGCTACGATACTTTGATAATTGACTATTGAATTCATCAGTCGAGTTTCCATTTTTTATTCTGTCATAGTATTTTATCTTCTTCATAAATTGTTCCAATGTAAAACACCAATAAATGGTCATTAATGGATTAATCCAAAGTTCGCTTCCGATTGTTCTATGTGTTCTATGATGGTCGCCATATTCGCCTTCTAATGCACTAACTATTGAATTTGAAACGATGCTCTCTTTTCCTTTCATTTTTTCATTAGAAAACTTTACAGCGTCAATATACTTTTTCGCTTCTTTCATCTCTTTAGTGATCTGAAAAGGTCCTAAATAACCTCCATCTTTCGCGATCTCTGCAACATTTTCTAAAAATCTAAAGTGAGAAACTCCATGAAAATGATCAATTCCAAAGCCTACACTTAATAGATACTGTTTTTTAATACCACTTTGGAAAACAGCCGCCAAATGCTGCGTATTCCATAAAACTCTGATTGATATATTCCTCTTTAAAACTCAAATTATTTGCATCTGAGGAAATATGTTGAAACATTTCGGTTTTTAATTCCCTAACATCTATCCCGTTTATTCTCAAGATCTCATTTCCTTTTGATATGCTAGCCTCATTTACCAAAGGGTCGATTACAAATAACTTATTGTCGATGTAATTTACTTTCAATGGGAATAGAAGTGAATCTGGTAAAAAATAATTTAAACCAAGTGTAGGAACAACAGAATGTCCGCAGCCTACTTTAGATACTAAAGAACGGCATAACCAAATAAATTCTCCAATATTTATTTCATCTACAATTTCATTCTTTTTATTTTCTATTAATTCAGCAAAGTCTTTTTTCGAAATGTACTCATTTAATTGTGGGTGGTTCTCAGCTAGTATGTTGACTAATTGATTGAAATCCTGAATGTATTTTTCTTTTGGGAATGTTGTTAAGATGCTTAGTTTTTCATTGTCTTCACTTATAATTTGTGTGTTTGATTCTGAATTGTTTTGTTTGCATCCTAGAGTAGAGAGTAGAATTATTATATATAAAAATTTCTTAGTCATACCTTTTTTGTTTTTGAACACTGACTAACGCTTAAATTTAAAGTTGATTTTGCATATTTTATATAACAAAGTTATCACATTTAAAAGCATGGCCGTTCGCTTTGTTAATTTATTGCCTTCCTCCTCTCCGATAAATTTAACTAATTTTCTACTTTATTGTTTTATGATAAGGATGAGGGCAGTCTGGGAAATTGCAGCTAAGGTATTAAGTATAACAGACGGAGTTTGCCGATAGGCTACTTGGCATGGTTATACATTGTCTTGTTGCGTTTTTATAAGTCTCACAATATTTTCGTGTCCATTTTCTTTAGCATATTCAATTGCCAATTTTGACTCAGAGGCTTTTACATCACGTCATCCATAATGTTGTTTACAGTGACTTTATTTAATGATCTACAAAAATTTTCTTAAATGTTGTTTTAACTTCTTGAATTTGATTTGTAGTGATTTTTTCATATAAATTTATGACTCGTCTTTTATCTATCCTTCTAATTTGATCTAATACAATGTTCCATTTTTTACCTTCTCGTTTTATTAGTACTCTCGATGGATATTTTCTCGGATTTGACGTAATTGGAGCGATCACAACCGTTTTAAGATATTTGTTCATCTCATTTGGACTCACTATTAAACATGGTCGTGTTTTATTGATCTCTGATTCGATAGTCGGATCTAAGTTTACTAGTACTATTTGGTATTGATCTAACTCCACTCCTCTCCTATTTCGTCTTCAAAGCAATCTGGAATTTCTAAGGTGTCATCATTTCTTTCAGACATTAATTTGAATAGTTCAGCCCAACCAGATCTTGACTTTTTAACAGGTTTTATCACAATTTGATCCTTTTCCAACACTATTTCAACGATATCTGAGATTTGATATTTCTCTAGTATCGTTTTACTCAATCGTAAGCCTTTTGAGTTTCCTATTTGTATAATCTTACTTTGCATCACAAGCTCTTTTGTTATTACAAAGTAATTACACTTATATTAGTTCACCAAATTTTAAGATTCTTTCAGTGTTAGCAACGGTATAGCGATAAGATGATGAACGACGAAGGAGTTCTTCATTCTTCACAGCATATTATAGACTTTTTTTTGTGTCTAAATAGTTTTTTAAATTTGGACTACGGTGGTATGTTTCATACATTTTATCAAATAGTTTATCTCTATCATCAACATATCCATATTCTAATGGTTTATCGTTATCATTGGCCTTTTGTTCGGCTGTTCTTACCCCTATTTCTTCAGGGCTCTTTGCATTAAGTATATTAGCTTGAGCAAATATACTTGATACTGTAAAAACAGTTGCAACGGTTAATAAAACACTTTTCAAATTCATCTTATTCTCATTTTATATTATTAGGCTAACGTAATTGCTAGCCTAATATTTTAATTTGTAAGTTCAACAATTACTGGTGAAACTTTCGGAAGAATTATATTTACTCCTTGCGCTTTTGCTTGGATATCAAATATTTGAACACCAGAACCACGTTTTGCTTTACGCAACGCAGCTTTAGCT
>CAYOIL010000203.1:0-7524 GCA_964403985.1 uncultured Saprospiraceae bacterium | reverse complement strand
ACCTTATTCCTTGCCAATTGTTAATTGCTCCCATGTTCCCACATCATACAGGTATTGCCACTTGTTCCTTATAACTCCCATGTTCCCATATCCTGCTGGTATTGTTTCTTATTACTTGCCAATTCTTAATTGCTCCCATGTTCCCACATCGTACAGGTATTGCCACTTGTGCCTAATAACTCCCACGTTCCCGCATAACACAGGTACTGTTCCTTATTTATTGCCAATTATTAATTACTCCTAGTTCCTTGCTGATTATTAATTGTCACAAGACTTCTCTTATTAAATTTTGGGTTTAAACCCAAAGGAAAAGAAAAGTAGAATATAGATTATTTGATTTTATTTACATTTGCTGTAAATAATAAAACATATGTCAAATCATCTTTTAAAAGGTAAACGAGGAATAATTTTTGGTGCACTTGATCCGCAATCTATTGCATGGAAAGTGGCTGAACATTGTGTAGAACAAGGAGCAGAGATTACACTTACTAATGCTCCTGTAGCCTTGAGATTCGGTCAGTTGAACGAACTTGCAGAGAAATTAGGTGCGGAGGTGATTCCTTGTGATGCAACGAGTATTGAAGATTTAGAAAATTTACTTGATAAGTCAATGGAGATTCTTGGGGGAAAGTTAGATTTTATTTTGCATTCAATAGGGATGTCAGTAAATGTGCGTAAGAAAAAGGAGTATACAGATTTGAATCATGATTGGATGCAAAAGACATTTGATGTAAGTGCAATTTCTTTTCATAAACTAATGCAAGTTGCGCATAAAAAGGATGTAATGAATGAGTGGGGATCAATTCTTGCTTTGACGTATATAGCTGCCCAACGAACTTTCCCAGATTACAGTGAAATGGCTGAATCTAAAGCTTTACTTGAATCATTTGCAAGATCATTTGGATATCACTGGGCGCTTAAGAAAAATGTTCGAGTGAATTCAATTTCCCAATCACCAACAATGACCACAGCAGGAAAAGGAGTAAAAGGGTTTACTGAATTTTTCAATTATGCAGATAAAATGTCTCCTTTGGGAAATGCTTCTGCTGATGATTGTGCAAAATACTGTGTGTCTTTATTTAGTGATTTTACTAGAATGGTGACAATGCAAAATCTTTTCCATGATGGTGGATTTAGCAGTATGGGAATGAACCCAGCAATAATTGAAGAATAGCCAATAAGCTCAGTTTCAAAATATCATTTAATATTTTGCGTTAGCTAATTATGTACTTCATTCAGTATTTTATATATCTATTATTTAGTCTAAATAACTATTTTGTTGATTGTGCTTTCGGAGGGTTTAATGCCTATCCTTCGCAGCAGTTTATACAACAAAAGTCAAAAATTATTGTGGAAGGATATTTTTTCTATTCACAAGTTATAGACTCTATAGATATTAAATATCCTATTTATTTGAGTTCTGATAAAGGAAATGTTGACCTAAAAATAATTGACTATAACAAAGGAATGTATCATATTTCTCAAGTTATTCTTGAGCCAGTTCATGAATTAGAACTAGGTGTAAAATACACTTTACAGATTGATAACTTACCTAGTAATATTAAAATTGAACGTTGGAATTCAGAAACTAAAAATCAAGAATCATATTCTTGGCTTGCGAAAGTACAAGAAGAGCAAGAAATTATTGAGTGGGTAAAGAAACCAAATCAAGTTGATGAGATTTTCAATCTTTATGGATGTGGCCCAGAAGTTTATGCAGTTTTTGATGTAGCAATAAAAAGTGAATCCTCAATTTTCGTAGAAACAGAATTTAAAAACATTTCTACTAATGAGATTAATTCTTTTTGGTTACAACTGGATAGGGAAGGAGATTTGAAAGTAGGACATGGTATGTGTGTAGGAGCATTTTATTTTCAACAAAAACAAGATTATAGGATTCGATTCAAGTTACAAAATTTAAAAGGAGATCCTACACCGGAATGGACAGAATGGCAACGTATTAAAAGTCCATTGTGATAGAGTAATATTATTATTTCATTTCTTGAAATTTAGTAGAAGTTAGTTTCGGTAAAAGGATCGAGAATTGATTTTTATAATCATTTAAAAATCTAAGCATTATTCTATTATATATTTATTATTTTTGATTTGTATTTTAATTTTAACAAACAAATAAAAATAATATGAGTAAAACTCTACAAACAATTTTCCTTTCTTTTTCAATTTTATTCACTATTTCAATCCAAGCTCAAGAAACTCTTTTGGAAGAATTATTTGATGATTCAACTTTAGGTGTATTTACGGAATATAGTGAAGTAGGGGACAATCAAAAATGGATTCCAGCTGATTTTGGCGATCGTTTTTTTGCACAAATGAATGGTTTCGATGGTTCAGTTATGGAAAACGTTGATTGGTTAATTTCTCCAGGAATAGATATGAGCCTTTATACTGACGAAGTATTAACTTTTGAAAATGCTACTAATTTTAGTGGTCCAGATTTAGAATTATTGATCTCAGTAGATTATACAGGAGAAGGTGATCCTTCAGTAGCTACATGGACTGACATCAGTTCTGCAGCAACTTGGTCAACAGGTGATTATGAGTATGTACCTTCTGGTGATGTTGATTTATCTTCATATGAAGGGACTGCTTACTTTGCATTTAAATACACTTCTTCACCTGAATTACAAGGAAGAATTTTTCAAATCGATGATATCAAAGTAACTGCAAATACAGTATCAAATACAATTGATAACGAATTAGCGTCTAAAATATCAACTCCATATGTTTCAGCTAACAATTTAATCTTTTCTGTTTCTGAAACAAATGCAGATGTTATGATTTCAGTTAGTTCAATAAACGGTCAATTAGCATCTAATCTTTCAAATCTTAAAGTAAGCGGAGATGTTGCTCTTTCAGTTGCTGATTTACCAAGTGGTGTTTATGTTCTTTTAGTGAGATCTGAAGGATCTATGGCAAGCTTTAAGTTTGTAAAATAATAATGATATAAAGTAAATGTTTGATTGGAGACTTAAAGTCAAACAAAAAAACTATACTAAATTATAAATTCCATTGAGACGAATGTGTTTCAATGGAATTTTCTATTTCTGGGGATTATGAAATGGAGATCATTTTTACAAATAATATGTTAAGTAAAATATAAAATTAGTAGACAGACTTGTCTGTTTAGTTTTATAGGTATAAATTATATAGTCATTTCAAATCAAAAGATGAATTGTGTATTTCATATTTAAAATATATGAATTCTGATTTTCTTGAAAAAATAGAAGTCTTTTGCTTAGCAAAGCCTTTTAATGGTTGTTGGTGTATTAAAACAATAGCTGAAATTCCAAAAGATAATCTTTTAATACGGAAAGAAATTCTATGCAGAAAGCGGGATTACATTCTTTGACTCAGCATTTAGCAATGGAATTAGCAGAATATAAAATTAGAGTAAATGCAGTATCTCCAGCAGTTGTAAATACCCCAGTTTATCATGGAGTATTTGGTGGACAGGAAGAAGCGGCAAAAGCATTGGAAGGATTCAACGGATTTCACCCTATTGGAAGAATCGGAACACCTGAGGATATAGCAAATAGTATTTTATTTTTACTTTCAGACAAAAGTTCTTGGGTAACAGGAGCAATATGGGATACAGATGGAGGAGTTGTTGCGGGTAGAAATTAATTAAATGAGTGTTGAAATATATTCGGAAAACTAGACTTTCAAGTCTGATTTTCCGTATATATTCATACTTTAGTTCTATGAAAATATACGCGTTAAGTGGTTTGGGAGCCGATAAAAGAGTGTTTTCGTATTTACGACTAGATCATGAAATAATCAATTTAGATTGGATTCAGCCAACACATAATGAGTCAATAGTTTCTTATGCTCATCGACTTTCGTCAAAAATTGATACTACTGAGGATTATGGTATCATGGGAGTTAGTTTTGGTGGCTTAGTGGCGGTTGAAATCAGTAAAATTTTGAATCCGAATATTACTATATTGATTTCTTCTGCTGAAACAAATACGGATCTTAGACGTATATTTATGCTCCTTGGAAAAACAAAGTTGTTAAGAATTTTACCTAAATATTTTTTTGATCCTCCAAGATTTATTGCCTTTTGGTTATTTGGTGCTAAGAATAAAAAGTTATTAAATCAAATTTTGAACGATACAGATTTAAAGTTTGCAAAATGGGCTGTGAATGCATTAGTTTCTTGGAAAAATCAAAAAATGTTGGGTAATAAAGTCTTGAAAATTAATGGTAAAAGTGATAAGTTAATACCTGTTAGAGATTCTTCTTCTTCTGTTGAAATTATAGAAGGTGGAGCACATTTCATGATCGTAGATAGGGCTGAAGAAATATCAGTTATAATAAATCAGCATATTATTATTCATTAGCAAATCTTATTGAAAAAGTTTCATATTTTACTAGCTTGCTATACCAGCTTTATTAATTGTAATAATTGTACATTACATTATTAGGATATTTATTTCTTCTTTTTTTGATAGTAGTTTATAAGTAATTATTTTGGGCTTAAAGCCCAAAATAAATTATTCTCAAAATTTTAAAATAAAGTCTTTTATAGAAATTTTCAAATTAAATAATAATTTTCCCAACGTTTTTGCTTTTGGTGTCGATGAATAAAATGAAAGCAAAACTTAAAAAATGTTACAACAACATAAAACTTTATATATGGGCACTGATTTAAAAAATCAAGGCGCTGATAGTAAGCCACCAATAAGTACTTTGGATAAGGAGCTTATAAAAAAGTGCTTGAATAATGAAATTATTGCCCAGGAACGACTGTATAAGCGGTGGTCAGGAAAACTTTTAGTAATCCCTATGAGGTATACTTCATCACGACAAGAATCAATCGAAATCTTAAATTCATCTTTTTTGAAAATCTTTCAATCACTTTCCAAGTATACAGAAATTTCAAATGGAACATTTTCGGGTTGGATGGCTAAAATTGTATTAAATACAACTATCGACCATGTTAGAAAGACAACAAGATATAAAAAGAAATTTGGGTTCAATATCGATACGAAAGTTGGAATTGAAAGTAGTGTTCTAAGTGATTTAGCAGTGGAAGATATTTTAAAACTTGTTCAATCACTTCCAAAAAATTCAAAGACTATTTTTAATTTATACATTATTGATGGTTACAAGCATGCTGAAATAGCTGAAATGATGAATATTAATACCGCAACTTCTCGTTGGCATTTGGCTGAGGCGAGAAAAACGTTGAAAGTTCTTATTAACAAACACATTTTCAATAACTAGACATGAATAGCGAACAAATAAATAATAGCGATAAGTTAATCCAGGATATGTTTTCTGACATGGAAATACCTACGACTGAACAGGATTGGCAATTAATGAAAAAAAGTCTTGGTACTTCTACAGTAGGGACATCAACTAAAGTAGGATCTACTGGTGCATCAAGCTCTATATTACCTGTATTGTCCAAAGGTTTAATATTGACAACTATAGGAGCAGTTTTATTAGTAAGTAGTATCTTTTACTTCTATAATTTTGACAATAATAATAGCGTATCGGAATCTCTTTCATCCTCAACCAATGAAATAAATGAGCTGGTATTATTAAGTGAGAATACCTCTACTGAAAAGTCACAAGGTAAAAATTATTCTGAAGATACAGACTTTTCCAATGATAACAATCTTAAAAATACTTCTAAAGCACCTGTAGATAATTCGATTAAAACTGGATCATTTACTCAAGATATGCACTCGAATGTTTATAATGCTGAACCATTAACAGTAAATAACAGAGATTATGACTATAATGCAAATTCTAAAAACTCTTCGGTTGAAATTCTCACTGATTCAAAAGTTTCTAAGTATAATATTGGAAGTACGGACAATGGATTTAAGAGACAATCAACAATGGATAAATCAATAGTACAGTTCAATGAAAAATCTGAAGAGTACTTATTTTTAGAAGAAGATTCTAAGGCAAAAGGACTTCTTGGCGCAAAATATAAAGAAAATAGAAGCACTATAGATTTTGGTAGTTTAGCTAATAATGGACTTAAGGACTTATTATATAATTCAAAGGAAATAAATCTTACATTGCCAAACGAATCTTACCGAAGAAAATTAAAACTGACTGAAAGATTTGATTCTTATTTAATAATTGGCCTTCGGTCTAGAGCAATTCCACACCCATTGGATACTGAATACGAATCAACAGAAGGAGTTCACCCATTAGCACATTTTATAGTAGGAATGGGGCTTAGATATAAATTTAATAATTCCATAAGTTTATCAACTTCAGTTTCTCATTTACGAGTTATTGCCCCACAACTAATTTATATTAGTGAAAGATATACCACAACAATACCCATTACCACACTAGATTGGAGGTTTAAGAGAACAGTAGATGCGATTTATGGAATTGAAATTCCATTACATCTTAATTTTAGTCCTCAATCAAAATATAAATTAATAGACAACCTTTCTTTAACAGCAGGATTAACAAGTGTTATTTCAGCTTATGTAAAGACAATCGATGAAGAATTAATCGAAACAGTAGGTTCTTTTTCAGCTGAACAACCACAAGGTTGGGAAGCTCCTTCAAAATTTGAAGGAATAAAGAAATTTGACCTAGGAATTGCTTTAGGGTTTAGCTACAAAATTCATTACAACTCTGAAGTTCAGCTAATGTATAACTATGGATTTGGAAAATTTGTTGATGATGAATATTATTCAATAGATGACTTGTACAATAGAAATAAAAATATCCAACTTACTTTAAAGTATGGACTTAAATAAAATAATCACTAAAAAACTTAAATATGAAATTTTTACAAATACTATTGATGCTAACATTTTTCGCTTCTTGTTCTTCCGAAGTGGAGCCGATAATGAATATTCAAGAAAGTTGGGAAGAAGTAAATTTCTGGAGATCTGTCCCTTATCCAGAAGCAAAAGATTATAGATCATTTATTCTTGAAGGGCAATTACATTTTGATTACATTATTTCTAATGAAGAGAAATTTATTGAAACGATAAATAAGATAAAAAGTAAAGCACCTGATGATATAAATGAGCTGAAAATCAAATCCATTGTTGGGATTTATTCAATTGTAACACCTTCGCCTTTTGATTTTGAAGAAAACTGGATTGAATATTTAGATAAAATAGAATTGATATATATGTCTGAGGAAGAAGAAATTATCATGGGTACATACACAAGTGATATGCCATTGTATGAATCTAAGCGGTATAAAATTGAGATTAATGAAGATGCAAATGCATTAGAATCTATTATAAGTTCAAGTGGAAATTTTATTTATAGATTTTCTTTCACTTCTTTCCCTCAAAATGAATTGAAAATAATACATAATCAAAGTCAATTCTTTATAAAGTATGATCTTATAAATTAAAAATAGTAGATTATTTCTTGTCAACCTTAAATGATAAACTTATATAAAAAAGGCTTTTGGAATTCATTCCAAAAGCCTTTTTTTAATTGATTATTAAAGATTTATAAAAAAATGACTTTTCGCCCAACGTTTTCTATTTACATCTCGAT
>CAYOIL010000202.1:0-7549 GCA_964403985.1 uncultured Saprospiraceae bacterium | reverse complement strand
TCCTTCTATTTGGTATGCATTCGATATCGATGAAGAATCAACTGTAAATCTTACTTTCGAAAATGCATATGATGCTAAGTATTATATTTCATTAGCTTCCTCTGATGATTGTAATAACTATGTAGTTCACGATATAAAGTACGCTTTTATTAATGATGATAGCTTTTTAAGATTTCAGGTACCTAGCTCAGGTTCTTTTTATTTTATCATTAGTTCAATGGAACAAGGTGGCGGATATTTAGAATTGTGTGCTACTAAAGAAACGAACAATATATGTGCAACTGACGATAAATTAAGAGTCGCAAGCACTTCTATGGGCTCTTCTTTTGCTGGGCCGTTCCAACCAGGAGAAACTATTTCTTTCTGTTATGACTTACCTGCTTTTCAATCTGGAGATTTAGCTGATTGTCAATGGCTTCAAGGTATTGTCCCATCATTTGGAGAAGGATGGAATCCTGCTTCTTTTGACTCAACAGGAATGCCGATTTCAACTAATATAATTCAGCCTATTAATCAAGATGTAAGTTGGGATTGGTTTAATGACATAAATGCGAATGTTGCTAATGAAAACCTTTTTCTTAGCTTCAATCAACGAGCTCAACTTGACATTTGTCATTCTTCTGAGTTTCATTGTCAGGGATCTTCTTTGGCTGCAGATGATCTACTTCCTGCTGGTTGGTTTGCTTATGAAATAGAAAATCAACATCCTGAATCTTCTTATGGGGATGGATTAAATTGTGGAAATTCTCATGGCCCTTGGCAGGTTTGTTTTCAATTAATTGCTGGTTCTGAAGATGATCATTCTATAAGTATGTTTTCTTTTGCAGATGGACTTATAGCCAATGATGCTATTACCAATGAATTTTGTTTGAACGACACGCCAGAATCGCAAAAGTATTTTGTAGAATGTGTCGAAGATCCTATGCACAATGTTTTAGAAATAAATACCTGTAACTTACTGTCAACTGTTGTTTTAAGTGAAAGTGACAACAGATACTTCTGGACTACTTCGAATAACCCAAATATCCAAAATAATTTTTCTAGTAGTGGAACTTCTTTAGAAGTAGAATTAACGAACTTGACTGATACAATTCAGCAAGCTAATTACTTTGTCAAAGAATATACTGGTAATGGATGTCTAGTTTCTACTATTCAGGTTACAATTCATGTATTTCCTTCTTTAGATATACCAAGACCTTCTCCTACAACAGTGTGTTTCATGGATAGCATACGAATAAATGAGATCATTAACTTAGATGAATACATTCTAGGCAATTATGCAGTAGATTGGAATTCAAGTAATTTAGTTAATAATTCTACTGATTTCTGGACAGGTCTTGAAGATGAATTAATACATTATGAAGTTCAATCTTTAGCAGGTTGTACTTTTCAAGATAGCTTTTTAATAGATATAGAAAATGTTAATGTTGCAGACTTCGTAGAACTTAATACAATATGTAAAGATGAGATTCTTGACTTTCACGAAGCTTTGCCTTTGACAACTATTATTGAAGATTCTTTCACCGTAAGTTGGGATTATCCTGGACTAGAAGATAGCCCTTTTGTTGATACTTCTTTTTCGGCATCAACTGATATTCCTTTTGTTATAACTGGTGAAAGAGGATGTAAGTATGAAGATGTATTTAGCGTTTATGTGCCTCATATTGACTTATCTTCCGACATTAATAGTAAATTATGTTCAACTGATGCTATATTATTAAATGCCGAGATTTCAGTCGATTCTGTTGACTTATTATATTGGATTACCCCAAATCAAGATACGCTTTTGCAAAATAATTTTGCCTTGGCGGCGAATCAATTTGAAATGGGAACAAATGTGTTCGAATTTCAAGTTCAATCTATTGAAGGATGTAGCTTTTCTGTTACTGATTCAGTCGAATTATTTGAGGTTCCATTCATTGAAGTATTTGATTTAAGTGATTCAGTAGGAATATGTTCGTACGAAGAAGTGAAAATAGTAGCGCAAGTTAAACCAGAAATTTACTCTCTTCATTGGCAAACTCCTTTAGGAGAATTTGATACATTTAATATTACAACATCTACTGAAGGTCTATATATCTATGAGGCTGGTTATGTTGATGAAGATATTTCATGTATACATACTGATACAATATCTATTGAGGTTTTTCCTGACGTTGAAACATCATTTTTATATGATACATTGATTTGTGAAAACGATACAACAGAAATATTCTCAACTAATGCAAATTTGAAATTTACATGGTCTACAGGTTCTAATAGTTCTGTTATTTTAGCTACTCCAGGAAGTTATTCAGTTGTTGTAAGTAATGACTATGAATGCTTTGATGAATTTGAGTTTGAGATTGATTCAAGAAGTTTGCCGGACCCCTTATTTTCTTATGATCTGGAAATATGTGAAGGTGATTCGACTGTAATAATGCCTTTGAATCCACAATATGATTACTCATGGAATACTGGGAATTCTGAACCAAATCAAATTAGTTTTGGGGGCACCCATACAGTTACAGTTTTAGATGAAATAATGTGTGTAGATAGTTTTGATTTTACTATCGATGTGTTAGAATATCCAGTAGTAAATTTGAATTATGAAATAATTGAAGATACCTTGTTTTTAAGTAATTTAACGGAAGGTGATTATGCTTGTAATTATATCTTAGATGACAATTTAATAGAGACCGCAGTTGATACTTTTTTAATACTTGCAGAAGGTGATTATAATCTAACTTTATCTTGTAACAATGGAGATTGTTCTGATTCTGAAAGTGTTTCTTTTTCTATAATTATTAATGGGGTCAAGCCCCAAAAAATATCTTCGGTGAATGTTTTTCCTAACCCTAGTAATGGTGAATTTAACATAAGTTATCAAGGGGAGGTCTTAAACAGAATCGAAGTATATACTATGGATGGTAAGTTGTTACAAACAATGGATGTAAATCAAGAAAATAGTTATTCATTTTATTCTTCTTTTACACCTGGAACTTATTTTTTAAAGTTGTATTTAAAAAACCAACTAGTAACTAAGAAAATTTTAGTTTTCTAAGATA
This sequence comes from uncultured Saprospiraceae bacterium, assembly GCA_964403985.1. Taxonomy (GTDB): domain Bacteria; phylum Bacteroidota; class Bacteroidia; order Chitinophagales; family Saprospiraceae; genus JAHDFB01. The sequence goes on along the minus strand of CAYOIL010000202.1, from coordinate 4,502 downwards.
AGGTGCTATAGATTTTGTTTTATTTGTCTGACTATAAGGTGTTTAAGTGATTTTTTGTTTAAGATAATGTATGGCATTGCCTTTGATAACCTTGCTATAGGTTTATACTTTAATCAAAAAATTACAGAATATGTAAACCTTAGTAAGTAATAAGTTATTATACATGCTAAATATTCTATGGCATTTAATACCTTTGCCGCTTTCGTAGATTAAAAAACATTTATGTCATACTTATTTACTTCTGAGTCAGTTTCTGAAGGTCATCCTGATAAAATAGCAGACCAAATTTCAGATGCCTTAGTTGATCATTTCTTAGCATTCGATCCTACTAGTAAAATTGCTTGTGAAACTCTTGTAACAACTGGTCAAGTTGTACTTGCAGGAGAAGTTAAAACTAAATCATATATTGATGTTCAAAAAGTAGCTCGTCAAGTAATTGCAAATGCTGGATATACTAAGTCTGAATATATGTTTGATGCAAATTCTTGTGGAATCCTGTCTGCAATTCACGAACAATCACCTGATATTAATCAAGGGGTAGAGCGAGAAAATCCTGAAGATCAAGGAGCAGGAGACCAAGGAATGATGTTTGGATATGCTACAAATGAAACTGAAAACTATATGCCATTGGCGCTAGATATTTCACATAAGCTATTAATAGAATTAGCAAGAGTTCGAAAAGAAGGTCATGTAATGACGTACTTGAGACCTGATTCCAAAGCCCAAGTAACATTGGAGTATAATGACGACGGAAAACCTCAGCGTATTGATACTATAGTTGTTTCAACTCAACACGATGATTTTGGTGAAGATCAAGCAATGTTAGATCGCATAAAACAAGATGTTATCAGCATAATTGTTCCTTCAGTAAGACAACAAATGTCTAAAGAAATTCAAGATTTATTCAACGATAATATCAAATATCACGTAAATCCTACTGGTAAATTCGTAATAGGTGGACCTCATGGTGATGCTGGTTTAACCGGGCGAAAAATTATAGTAGATACATATGGAGGCAAAGGAGCACATGGAGGAGGAGCATTTTCAGGAAAAGACCCTTCGAAAGTAGATAGATCAGCAGCATATGCTACTAGGCATATTGCAAAAAATTTAGTTGCTGCAGGTGTTTGTGAGGAAATCTTAGTTCAAGTTTCTTATGCAATTGGAGTCGCTAGACCTACCAATTTATATGTTCAAACATATGGAACTTCAAATGTAGACTTATCAGATAGTCAGATATCAGAAAAAATCCTAGAATTATTTGATTTAAGACCATATTTTATAGAAACATCTTTGGGCTTAAGAAGTCCAATTTATTCAGAAGCGGCTGCTTATGGGCATATGGGAAGAGAAACTGAAATTAAAACTGTATCTTTCAAAAATGGTGCGGGCGAAGTGAAGCAAATGGAAGTTAAGACTTTTCCGTGGGAAGAGCTAAATAGAGTGGAAGATGTAAAAAAAGCCTTTGAATTAAGTTAACTATTTGTCCCGATTTCCGTTTAAAACATTAAAGACTTTAAAGAAAGTCTTGTCCTCCTTTCTTGATGAATAATTAAGTAAAGGCTTTTACTTGTTAATCTTAACTATACCTAATTCATGTATAATTTTCAACAAAGACATATAGGGATTTCTCCCGCTGAAAAAGAGAATATGTTAAAGGAAATAGGAGTTGATTCAATGGATACTTTAATTGATGAAACGATTCCTTCAGACATTAAGCGAAATAGTAAAATGGATGTCCCTCCAGCATTAAGTGAATATGAATATCACAGGATGCTAAAAGGAATCGCATCAAAGAATAAGATTTTTAGATCATATATAGGTCAGGGATATAATGGGACAATAACTCCAGCAGTTATTGCAAGAAATATATTTCAAAATCCAGGATGGTATACTCAATATACTCCTTATCAAGCCGAAATAGCCCAAGGAAGACTGGAAGCATTACTTAACTTTCAAACAATGGTAAGCGATCTTACCGGTTTACCTATTGCGAATGCATCATTACTTGACGAAGCTACTGCAGCAGCAGAAGCAATGTCTATGTTTTATGCAATGAAAAACAAAAGGAATAAAAAAGATCCTATCAAAAAGTTTTTTGTTGATAGTGACGTATATGATCATACCGTTTCTGTAATTGAAACTAGAGCTCTTCCTCTTGGAATAGAAGTTATTCGAGGAGACTGGTCGACAACAGAAATTACTGAAGAATTTTTTGGAGTTTTAGTTCAATTTCCCACAGCTAAAGGGCAAGTGCATGATTTTCAATCGTATTTCGAAAAATTAAACGAAAAGGATATTTATATAACAGTTGCAGCAGATTTATTAAGTCTAGCTTTATTCAAAGCACCTGGTGAAATAGGAGCACATGCTGTTGTAGGAAATACACAAAGATTTGGTGTGCCATTAGGATATGGAGGCCCGCATGCAGCATATTTCGCGACTTTAGATAAATTCAAAAGAGTAATTCCGGGAAGAATTATCGGCGTTTCTGTTGATTCTCAAGGTAAGAAGGCACTAAGAATGGCTCTCCAAACAAGAGAGCAACATATAAGAAGAGAGAAAGCAACTAGTAATATATGTACTGCACAAGCATTATTAGCTATTATGGCAGGTATGTATGCTGTATATCATGGTCCTAAAGGAATTCAATCTATCGCCTCGTCAATTCACAGAAATGCTTGTAAGCTTCAACATGCTTTGAAAAATGCGGGATACGAAACCACTAACTCTGCTCTTTTTGACACAATCGCGATAAAAGCTGATGAAGCAACCAAAAATAAAATAAGAAAACAAGCTGAAGCTAAAGGCATCAACTTTTATTACTCATCTACCGGATTTTCCATCTCATTGGATGAAACAGTAAGTGAACAAGATATGCTAGACTTAGCTGATGTTTTCGGTGTCAGTTTAGAATCTGTCGAAGTAAAAAATACAGTAGCAAGAGAAACTGATTATTTGACTCATGAAGTATTCTCATCTTATCATACAGAAAGTAAAATGATGAGATATGTCAAGAGTTTAGAGAATAAAGATTTATCTCTGATGCATTCAATGATTGCTTTGGGTAGCTGTACTATGAAATTGAATGCAGCATCAGAATTAATGCCAGTTTCTTGGAGTGAATTTGCTGATATACATCCATTTGCTCCCTTGAATCAGGTAGAAGGTTATACTCAAATGATTACTGAATTAGGAGCTTATTTGAGTGATATTACTGGATTCGCAGATTGTTCTTTACAACCAAATTCTGGGGCTCAAGGAGAATATGCAGGTCTTTTAACTATAGCTGCGTATCATAACGATACTAATGGCTCGCACAGAGACAAAGTATTGATTCCTACTTCTGCTCACGGAACGAATCCAGCATCAGCTGTAATGGCAGGAATGAAAGTCGTTCTAGTGAATTGTGATGAACAAGGAAATATAGATTTTGAAGATTTAAAAGAAAAAAGTGAGCTTCATAAAGACACCTTAGCTGGATTGATGGTTACTTATCCTTCAACTCACGGTGTTTTTGAAGCCAAAATTAAAGATATATGTGATTGTGTACATGAAAATGGTGGTCTAGTATACATGGATGGAGCAAATATGAATGCTCAAGTAGGACTTACCAGTCCTGGACATATTCATGCAGATGTTTGTCATTTGAATTTACATAAAACATTTGCCATACCTCATGGAGGAGGTGGACCTGGTATGGGGCCAATTTGTGTAAATGAAAAACTTGCTCCTTATCTGCCAGGACATCATATGTTAGGAAATCTTGATGGTGTCAGAGCTGGGGCTGTATCACCTGCACCTTATGGATCTGCTTCTATACTTTTAATTTCTTATGGATACATTAGAATGCTTGGTGATGAAGGTATGCTCGATTCTACAAAGTATGCAATTTTGAATGCCAATTACATGAAAGCGCGCTTAGAGAAAAAGTATGATATACTTTATACAGGTGAAAAGGGTAGGGCAGCACATGAATTAATTGTTGATTTACGAAAATTTAAAGCCGTTGATGTTTCTGCGGAAGATGTTGCTAAGCGTTTAATTGATTACGGATTTCATTCGCCTACATTGTCTTTTCCAGTAGCGGGAACTTTAATGATTGAACCGACAGAAAGTGAATCTCAGGATGAACTCGATAGATTCTGTGATGCAATGTTAGCTATTCGTGATGAAATCGATGAAATAGCATCAGGTAGCACGGATAAAGAAAAAAATGTATTACATAATGCTCCACATTGTCTAGAATTAATAACATCTGATACTTGGGATTTTCCATATTCAAGAGAAAAAGCTGCTTATCCTATAGCTTATCTTAGAAAGGGGAATAAATTCTGGCCTAGTGTAGGAAGAGTAGATAATGCGCATGGGGATAGAAACCTTATTTGCACTTGTCCACCGATAGAAGCATATGCAGAAATGAATTAAAGGACTTTCGTCCAACAATAAAAAGAGGCTGTCTCACTACGAGATGGCCTCTTTTGATTTGGTCTGAGTTTCAC
>CAYOIL010000201.1:6326-7569 GCA_964403985.1 uncultured Saprospiraceae bacterium | reverse complement strand
TTAAGTAATTATCATCAGGCATTGATTGGGTTTGCAACTCAATACCTCTTTGTTTCCAATTTGCGTATGAATATTTATCTGAGTTCAGTTCAATAGCAAGTTGAGATATTTCTTCTTCAGGGTGACTTAAAAAAACTAAAGCGGGTAGAGTAGAGTGCTTCTCTATAAGTTGGGGGATTTCTTTAATTATCTTTTTATATAGTTCATTCTCGAAAGTTTCAATGATAGGGTTGATTTCGTTGTATAAATACAAAGCAACACTCATTTTATTATCTGGGTCTATATATTTATCACCTAAAGTGACCAAAATTCGAATAATATCCTTTTCCTGATAAGCATCAGAATGTAAGACATAAGTCTTCTCTTCTTCTTTTTCAACAGGATTGGGATTGGACCAATTTGCTTCACTTTGAAAACTCTCTCTTCTGCTTTTTTGCTCTTCTTTTTTTATTTTTTCTTGAATATTCCTATTCGTTTCTTTTAAAATCAATTCTTCTTTTAATTCTAAAAGATTTGAAGCAAGTTTAATGTATTCATTTCTTTTAAGAGGATCTGAAATTTTAGAAATTGATAAAACAATGTCTTTTATTACTTTGGATCTCTTAATAGGGTCATTGCCAGCTTCTGAAAGTAGTAGATCAATTTTGAATAAAATAAAATCTTTTGCATTTGCCTCGGTGTATTCTTTGAATTTTTGAGAACCTTCTTTTTTAATAAAAGAATCAGGATCTTCACCATCTGGTAAAAGCATGAGTTTTACATTCATGTCCTGCTCTAAAATAAGATCTAAGCCTCTTAATGCAGCTTTTATTCCAGCATTGTCACCATCAAATAACACAATCACATTTTCGGAAAATCGCTTTATTAATTGTATTTGCTCTTTTGTTAGAGAAGTTCCTGATGAAGCAACAACATTCTCTACACCATTTTGATGTAGGCTAATTACATCGGTATAGCCTTCTACAATGAAACAGGAATCTTGTTTTCGGATTGCTGTTTTAGCAAAGTAAAGACCGAAAAGAGTTTTTCTTTTATTGTAAATCTCACTTTCTGGAGAGTTGATGTATTTTGGGATCTTCTTGTCTGACGACAATGTCCTTGCTCCTACACCTATGACCTTTCCACTAAGATTTCGAATAGGAAATATTATCCGTGAATAAAAAAAATCTCTATTGTTTTTGAGAAGCCCAAGATCATGGGCTAGATCGAGGTTGTATGAGTTTTCTTTTAATGAATTATAAAG
>CAYOIL010000201.1:0-6316 GCA_964403985.1 uncultured Saprospiraceae bacterium | reverse complement strand
ATCCCAAACCCCACTGATTTACTGTTTTTTCTAAAAATCCACGTTCCTTGAAATATGATAATCCCACCAAACGTCCTTCTTGAGATTTCATCATATGCTCGTGATAAACACTTTGAGCAAATCCATTTATTATAAAGAGACTGTCTTTCTTTTGTAATTCGGCTCTTACTTCTTCACTTACTTGCGTTTCCTCAAGCTCTATATTGTATTTTTCTGCTAACCATCTTATTGCCTCAGGATAATTTAACTGTTCATGATCCATTAAAAATCTTACGGAATCGCCAGCTTTCCCACAGCCAAAACACTTATATATTCCTTTAGCAGGCGAAACAACAAAAGAAGGAGTTTTTTCATCATGAAAAGGACATCTTCCTTTTAAGTTTACTCCAGCACGTCTAAGATCTAAGAATTCTCCTAAAACTTCCTCAACACGCATTGTGTTTTTAACTTCTTCTATGGACTTCAGACTAATCATTAAGTAACAAATTTACAATTTATATGCTCATTTAATTTTTAACTCCTCTTCGATAAAATCTTGCACACTAAAATATCCTGTTTTACCTATTATCCATTTCGCAGCCTTTAATGCTCCTCTAGAAAACCCTTCTCTCGACTTTGCTCTATGAGATATTTTAATTTCATCAATTGAGTTTTCATAGTGAACAATATGAGTGCCTTTCACATCTTTTTCCCTTAAAGAGATGATTGGAACTGCTTCAGTAGCATTTGTCTTCTCGTTTTTCCATATTTCTTTTGAATGATTGACAGAAATAATATCTTTTGCTAAAGTAATTGCCGTACCACTGGGTGCATCAAGTTTTGTAGTATGATGAATTTCTGTAATTCCTAATTCATATTCTTGGTCGTTCATCAAGTGCCCTAAATATTTATTAAGCATAAAAAACACATTAGCACCAATCGAAAAATTACTTCCATACATAAAAGCTGCTTCTTGATTTTCATTAAGTAGTTGCTTTACATCATCCATTCTTTCAAGCCATCCAGTTGTGCCACTTATAACAGGAATTTTGTATAAAATACACGCTTCTATATTTCGAAATGCTGCTGTAGGTGTGCTAAAATCTATGGCAACATCACATTCTTGAATTTTTTTTTCATCAATATGACCTTTCCCGTCAAAAATGTATTCTACTCTAAAACCCTCATTGTCAGCCAAGGAGTCTAGCATTTTTCCCATTTTGCCGTAACCTAATAGACATAGTTTTGTCATAATTTTTAATTTTTCCGAGTGTAAAAATGATTTAAATTGGTATAATTCTTTGTATTCTTTACTTTTACAATTGAAAATAATGTGAATGGGCTGGTTTAAAAGACTAAAAGACGGGATTCAAACTGCGACTAAATTTAAAAAGGAAGCACCTGATGGACTTTGGCATAAATGTAAAGATTGTGCTGAGACGAGTACAATGAAGGAGTTGAAAGATAATTTTTATAAATGTCCCAGTTGTAATCATCATACAAGAATTGGATCACATGATTATTTTGATCTTATTTTCGATGGACAATATTCGATACATTTCGATAATATAGTCAGTCAGGATCCTCTTGAATTTAATGATCTAAAAGCTTATCCTGATCGTTTAAAGGCGGCTTACGCCAAAAGTGGTTTAACTGATGCAATTACAATTGCAAAAGGGAAAGTTGCTCGAAAGCCATTAATTATTGCAGCAATGGATTTTGGATTTATTGGAGGATCTATGGGAAGTGTAGTAGGAGAGAGGATTGCCAGAGGAATAGATATGGCAAGAAAAGAGCGTACTCCTTTTATGATAATTTCAAAATCAGGTGGTGCACGTATGATGGAAGCTGCATTCTCATTAATGCAAATGGCTAAAACTTCTGCAAAACTATCACAGCTTGCTAAAGAAGGTATTCCTTATTTCAGTTTCCTTACAGATCCAACCACTGGAGGTGTATCGGCTTCATTTGCAATGTTGGGAGATGTTAATTTTGCCGAACCAAAAGCTCTAATAGGCTTTGCTGGACCAAGAGTTATAAAAGAGACTATAAAACAAGACCTACCTGAAGGTTTTCAAACTTCAGAATTTCTTTTGGATCATGGATTCTTAGACTTTATAGTTGACCGATGTGAATTAAAAACGAAATTAGCTAGCCTTCTTACTGTATTTGACAACAAGATATTAGCCGATCAAGAAGATTAATTCTATAAAATATCTTAATATTCGTCGTATATAATCAACATTTCTTTTTGAAATGGGTCACATTCATTGATAAGAAACTTAATCATCTGTTGTCCATGGTTTATATAAAATTCCATAAAATTTGCTTTCCTTTCTTGTAAGCCATTTCCTGGAAATAGTTGATCTTTTACTTTTTTGATTTTGTTAATTTGAACTTCATTTTTTTGCTTAAGTGATCGAACCATTCTTGTTTGTATCTTTTCAATAGCTTTAAAATGATTCGTTTTCATTGCATCGAGTTTTGGTGATAATGTTGAATCAATAACTGATGCTTTTGCTTTTATAGCATTGTAAGCTTTTTCTATTGTATTAAGTTCTTCAATTATTTCTATTGATTCATCGCTATTCTCAATTGCAAATTTTTTAATTAAAACATCTGTTTCAAGTAATAAGTCTTCAAAGCTAAGATTGATTTGATTTATAGTTTTAATAACTCTAGGACTAAGCCAAGCAGCAGATTTTCTGCGAATAAGCATTGGGTAAAAAATATTGAATTTTTCAAATTGCTTCTTTCTTTCCATCCAATAAGCTAATTCTCCACCACCTCCAATGTATGCTAGATTTGGCATAATTAATTCTTGAAAAATTGGTCGCATTATGACATTAGGACTAAATCTAGATGGATGATTGTCAATTTCAGAAATAAGCTCCTCTTTGGAAAATGAAATTGAAGTGTCCAATATTTCAAATCGATCTCCATTCTTTTCAATTCTATTTCTTTTTTTGTCAGATAAATAAAAGAAATTAATATCTCTTACAAATGCTTGTTGACCATATCCTTTATTTTCCAGTTGTTTTTGAGTGTTTTCAACTAATGGTTTTGATACACTTTCAAAAATTTCCTTCTTAATAAATGGGATAAATTCGTTTTTAAAAGCCTTATTGTCAAAGTTTACTACTATAAGCCCGTGTTCAGAGAAAAATTGATTAATAAAATGAAACATAAACTCCCCATAAGTTGAAGAATTCCTTTGGGCGTAAGCCATCTTTTTATTAATTTCTTCTGAAAATTTTCCATTTCCTAAAATTTCGGAAGTCTGCTGTATTATTTCATCAATTCCTTGAGTTGTCATTCTGCCAGTTGCACCTTCTTGATCTCTCAACCACTTTATTTCTTTATTAAAAAGGTATAGATGATCAATCTCATCAAAATCATGATCCTCTGCTCCTAAAATAAAAATAGGTAAAATATTGAACCCTTTCGTATTCCTTCTTCTAGCTACATTTATTGCACTACATATTTTATAGATATAATACAAAGGACCCATTAAAAGAGATGGTTGATGAGCAGTAATTACAGTAAAGGTATTTTCGTCCTTTAATAAACTGATTGAATGTGACAAACTTTCGAAATATGGAGTCTCTCTATATTGACTATTTAGTTCTTCAACTAACACATTTCGATTAACAGGGAATTGTTTTCTTGATTCTACAACATTTAATAGCTCCTTCTCATTGAACTCAAATTTAAAAAACTCGGATAGGTCTTCTACTCCTTTTTGATAGGCTTTATCCCTTGTTGAAAATTGATTGACTTTTTCGAAAGATATCGATTCTGCTCGCATGTTATAGTATTCCGTTTGTTGACCTAGTTTAAACACGAAATGATTAATAAGGTTATGAAATAAACCACGAATATGAAGGAAAGTTATAATATTGTCCCAAAGTCAACATTGAATATTTACTAAAAGGTTAAAAATGCAGCTTTTAAAGTATTTATTAGGAAGAATTATTTACGGCGGTATTGTTCTAGTTTTGGTTGCAATTTTTATTAGCTCTTTAATTTATTTAGGGCAAGTAGATCCTGCACGTTTAACGTTTGGCCAGCGAGCCGATTTAGAAACTGTAGAATCTAAAAGAGAAGAATTAGGTCTAAATAAATCATTATATCAGCAGTTAACGGAATATTTATTGGATTTGTCACCAATAAGATTAATGAAAACTAACAATATTGATAATCAACCATATTCTTTCGCTTCTATTTTATCTTTTAAAAGTAGAACGCTAATAATTAAAGCTCCTTGGCTTAGACAATCATATCAAACAGGTAGAAATGTCTCTGCTATGATTTCAGAAGCATTGCCACTCACTATTTATTTAGCTTTATCCTCCTTTATCATAGCTTTAATTATTGGAGTTAGTTTGGGCTCAATAAGTGCATTAAATTATGATACAAATCTTGATAAATTTATTTTAGCAACAAGTTCTTTAGGTTACAGTTTGCCAAGTTATGTTATTGCAATGGCTATTGCTTTGATTTTTGCTTGGTATTTAAATGCTTATACAGGGTTAAATATTCAAGGAAGTATCTATGAAATTGATGAATTAGGAAATGATGTGGTACATTGGAAAAATTTAATTCTGCCATCAATTGCTTTAGGAGTTAGACCTTTATCTGTTATTACCCAGATTACAAGATCATCTATGCTTGATGTACTCTCTGCCCCTTATGTTAAAACAGCAAAAGCGAAGGGATTGGCTTCCGCCAAAATTTTATGGTCTCATGTGTTAGCAAATGCAAAGAATCCTATAGGAACAGCATCTTTGGGATGGTTAGCAAGTTTGTTAACGGGTGCGTTTTTTGTTGAAACTGTTTTTAATTACAAGGGAATAGGTTTGTTAACCGTGAATGCTTTATTAAGTTATGATCTGCCTTTGATCTTAGGATGTATTTTATGTACATCAGTTATAGTTATATTGATTAATATAATTACAGATTTATTTTATAAACTAACAGATCCAAGAGTATAAAAAAAAATAGCCCTGCCAAACGACAGAACTATTTTACTTACTTAAATACTTAACTACTACATTAAGTTTTAAAAAAAAACTCTACTACTTATTTTTTCCTAAAGCAAATGCTACACCAAGTCTAAAAGATGATATGCTTGCATTTAGGTGTCTATTTCCATTATTAAATACGATATGATCAGTTGATTGATTAAAATCTCTTTGGTATTTAAGATCAATATTGAAATACTTAAGATCAAGTCCTATTCCTGCTTGTATTCCTGCACTAATTTTCGAAGGTCTGATTTCTAAATTTTCAAACTGTGTTAAATCTGTATTTATATTTTCTCCTATATGAAATACTGGTCCAACACCTATTTTTAATGCTTTATACTTTACTCCAGAGTATACTGGAATATCAAATTGCTGAAAACTTTCTCTGTAATTGATTTCTCCATTATGAACTGCTTCTTCAGAAAAACTTTCTACGGCAACAGTTTGCTCATATGTTGTATATAAAAACTCAGGTTGGAAAAATAACCATCCATAATTGAATTGTGTATATAAACCTATACTTCTTGAAGGAGATACTGAAACAGTTGATAATTTAAAATCAACTGATCTATTAGCTGATATTAAATAAGTTGATTGTTGAGCAATTCCTTGAACGCCATATTCAGCTCTTAAACCAAGTTTTTGAGCAGAAAGATTTGATGCTGCAAAAATGAACATCAATAAAGTTGAAAATATTAATTTGTTTGTCATAATTAATGTTTTTAATGTGGTGTATATTTTAAATTAATTTGTCTTTGTTTTACACTGCAAATAACGCATATTTCATCCAATTAGTTGTATAGACAACTAAAATTTAATATTAAGTTAACTAGATATCGCAATATTTAAATTTTTATTATTCCGATTAATAGTTATTGTACAAAATATTATACTGAAAAATCGTTTTTCACTGATTTTCTTAAGATGTGTTTTTTATCTACATAAAATATATGCATCTCTATATATAATATGCATTAAAATCAAAAAATGTTGCGTGACATAACAAATGTTTTTTCAATTTGTCAAATATGTTCCTATTGGTGAAAATATTTGAAAATATTCTCTTCAATTTTAGGGGGGGTATTAGCCTAAAAATTGAAAAATTTCTTGAACCTAATTTTCGCTTTTAATTTTATTTTCTTAAAAAAGTAAATAAAAAGCATTACAGGTTTATATCAATGTTAGCCATTTAGTCATTTCTTACTTTTAATATAATGATCTCGTTTTTCCTTTGAATTTATTTAAAAAAACTAATTATTGTGCTAACCGTTAAAAACTGGACTATTAATAAAACTTACATATAACTCCTT
>CAYOIL010000200.1:0-7588 GCA_964403985.1 uncultured Saprospiraceae bacterium | reverse complement strand
GTATAGGAGCTATGCATGGGAATGAACCAGCTGGCATTCGTGCATTGGAGTTGATGTTTAAAATGTTAGAAGTTGAGCCTATCACTAATAATGATTTTTGCTACAAAGGCAAGTTTATTGGGATGGTTGGAAATATGGGGGCTTTCGCCCAAAGCAAAAGATACATTGACAAGGATTTGAATCGTCAATTTAAGGAAAAGCATATTGCAAAATTGCTTAAATTAAATGCGGAAGAATTAAAAAACGAAGACAAAGAGCTTGTTCAATTAATCTTAGCTATTCGAAAAGAGATAGAATTGTATCGACCTAAAAAACTGTACATTTTAGATCTACATACGACAAGTTCTGTAGGAGGTATTTTCTGTATTACAACCCAAGATCAAGAAAGTATAGAAATTGCAAAAGGCCTTTATGCTCCTGTAATCAAGGGATTTCTGGAAGGTATAAATGGCACAACTTTGCATTATTTTAATAAAGCAAATACTGGAGTAGAAACAGTTTCAGTAACTTTCGAAAGTGGTCAACATGATGAACCTCTATCAATAAATAGAGCGATTGCTGCAATTACAAATTGCATGCGAATTATAGGATCGGTTCGAGGAGAAGATGTCGAAAATAGACATAATCAATTATTGATAGAATTTTCTAAAGATTTACCTAAAGTTGCGGAGTTAATTGAGCGTTATGATATTGTAGAAAGTGATGAATTTAAAATGCGTCCAGACTTTAATAATTTCCAACGATTAAAAGCTGGACAAGTCATTGCCGATGATATTAATGGACCTGTAGCTGTAGATAAGGATTGTTTATTATTGATGCCTTTATATCAAAAGCAAGGAGAGGAAGGATTTTTTCTAATAAAAGAAGTAAACGAATGATAATTCAAGAGAAAACGATTGAAAAAGTAATGGAAGAAGTTGCTTCTAACGAAGTGTATAGTGAAGAAATTCGTACTACTTTCAATACTAATCAAGAAGATTATATTGCTTACCTCGAAAAAGAGGTTTATAGCTTGATAAGTGATCCAGAAAAGGATCTTATGCTATTCATGTTGTATTCAATTAATGAGTTTACTTCTAAAGATAAAGGCAATGTAGCATCGATTGAGCTTCATAACTATTTCGATACAGAAGAGGAAATGTGGAAAATGTATGAAGAAAAAATAAAATCTCCTTTCAAAGAAAGAATAACACCATTTTTCGAAGCAATTGATGAAGAAGAAGCACTTGCTTTTGTTGAGGACTTATTGATTGAAGCGGAAAATGAAGAAGATGAAGATCTTGTAATTGATCCAGCGGGAAGAGATGTAATATGGAATGTATGTGCCGCTTTTATTAAAGTTGTTACATTGACTGATTAATTAACCACTCCACTGCTTCTTGATAACCAGCAATTCCTTTACCTATTACATGGAAGTCACAGACTTCGGTTAAATAGCTAAATTTTCTAAAATCTTCTCTTTTAGAAATATCTGAAATATGTACTTCCACACATTTCGCAGGTACAGCACTTATAGAATCTCTTAAAGCAACTGAAGTATGAGTATATCCAGCACCATTTATAACAATACCCCAAGTATTTAATCCATATTCTTGGATTAAATCGATCAACTTTCCTTCGTGATTTGTCTGCTCGTAAGCTAAATTCTTATGGGGAAATTTTGCAACAAGCTCCTGAAAATACTCTTCAAATGATTGATTGCCGTAAATTTCTGGTTGTCGAGTTCCCAGCAAATTCAAATTGGGCCCATTAAGAATAACAATATTGTGGTAATTCATTATGTAAAAATAGAATAAATGGGAGGGATTTTGGGCTTAAAGCCCAAATAAAAGGGAGCCCATCAAAATCACATGCAGAAAGGACATGTTCTGACTTTGATAAGCTCCCATATAATTTATGTTGAATACCTTAGTTTACAACTTCAGATAAAAACTTCAATCTTATAATTTTAATTTCATCCATTGTAACATCATCTTCTTTTAATTCAGCGAAAGCATCCTCAATAGAATCACTTTCTGCTTCTTCAAAATATTCATAAATGTCTTCTGCTGCGTATTCATCGACATTCTCTTCTATATAATAATCTAAATCCAGTTTTGTTCCAGAAGAAACAATCATATTCATTTCATCAAGTAAATCTTCGAAGCTTAAACTAATACTTTCAGCAATATCTTCAAGTCCTTGTTTCTTATCAACACCTTGGATAATAGAGATTTTATTTTTGGATTTATTGGCAACTTGTCTTACTACATAATCACTAGGACGATCAATGTCATTTTCCTCAACATATGCTTTTATTACTTCTAGAAATTTCTTCCCATACTTGTCCAGCTTACCTGCAGAAACACCACTGATTTTAACCATATCATCTCTATTCAATGGATAATAAGTAGCCATATCAATCAAAGACGGATCACCAAAAATTATCCATGGCTTAACTCCTAGTCTTTTAGCTTCTTTAAGACGTAAATCTTTTAGCATTTGTAAAAGTGGCTCATCAAGTGCTGATCCAGTTGACGTACTTGTTATGGCAGACTTATCCAAATCATCATAATCATGATTAATTGTGATACTGATGTCTGTAGGTTCCTTTACAAAAGCTTTTCCTTTTTCTCCTAACTTCAACAATCCATAACTCTCTATATCCTTATAAGCTAGACCTTTCAATAGCATTTGTCTGAAAATCGAATTCCAATGTAAAGCATCTTTTTCTTTTCCAGCACCAAATAATGGCCTTCTATCAAACTTGAAATCTTTCATTTCTTTAGTTGATTTTCCAACTGTGAAATCTACCAAGGTTTTAACAGGATAATTTTCATTAAGAGCAAGTATTACATCTAGCGCCAATTTAATATCGTCTTTTACTTCAATTGTTGGCTTAGGGTTTCTACAATTATCACATAAATTCCCACACTGTTCTGTTGTAAATTCTTCACCGAAATAATTCAATAAAAACACTCTACGGCACGACCCTGTCTCCACATAAGCAATAATCTCATCAAGTAACTGAGCGCCCATTTCTCTTTCAGCAACTGTCTTATCTCTTAGAAACTTCTCTAGTTTATTTATGTCTTTATATGCATAATATGCAATACATCTCGACTGTAATCCATCTCTACCTGCTCTACCTGTTTCTTGATAATAATTCTCTATACTTTTAGGGATATCATAATGGAAAACAAATCGCACATCAGGTTTGTCAATTCCCATTCCGAAGGCGATAGTTGCTACAATTACATCAACATCTTCCATAAGGAAACCATCTTGAATCCTTGCACGAGTTTTCGAATCTAGACCCGCATGATATGGTTCGGCATTGATACCATTTACTTGAAGAAGTTGGGCAATTTTTTCTGTAGTTTTTCTAGCTTGAACATAAATAATTCCAGATTGACCATTCATCGATTTGATCACTTGGATCATATTTTGAATGGTTTTTTCTTCGTTAATTTTTGGTCTCACTTCATACACTAAATTATCTCTATTAAATGAAGAAAGATAAGTCGTATGATCTTTAAGAGCAAGGTTTTTTACAATATCAGATTGTACTTTGGGAGTTGCTGTTGCGGTAAGTGCTATAATAGGAATTTCACTATTTATAGCGTCAATCATTTCTCTTATTCTACGATACTCTGGTCTAAAATCGTGCCCCCACTCTGAGATACAGTGAGCTTCATCAACAGCTACAAAGGAAATTTTATTCGAACTAAAAAATTCGATATTTTCTTGTTTAGTCAATGTTTCAGGAGCTACAAAAAGCAACTTAGTTTTCCCATCTTCAATATCTGCAATTACTTCTTTTATTTGCGTTTTATTAAGAGAAGAGTTTAGAAAGTGAGCAACGGAACGCTCTTTACAGTGAGCTCTCACACTATCTACTTGATTTTTCATCAAAGCAATAAGAGGTGAGATAACTATTGCCGTTCCTGGTGAAAGTAGCGCTGGCAACTGATAACAAAGTGACTTTCCTCCGCCTGTAGGCATCAAAACGAAAGTATCCTTATTATCTAATATATTATGTATTATTTCTTCTTGTTGACCTTTGAATTCTGAAAATCCGAAATGTCTATCTAGTTCAACTTTTAAGTCTATAGCTTCAGCTATCATTTTTAATTCATTTAAAATGTTCTTTTGGGTTAAACCCAAAAAGGATATAATTATCTTGTAAGAAGATATAAAGTCCTATCATGATTTTAAGTAATTAAGTGTACCCAATCGCGCATTGCAAAATGTGCATGCTGGGACTTCTAAATATACCATTATTTACAAGATAGTAAAGTTAAATCAACTTATTATTTTATAAAATGTAATAAACTGTCAAAAGAATATTTTCAGCAAATTTAGTGGGGTGAACGGCTAAATATAACGCTTAAATTATTAGTAATAATATCTTATAACAACATTATGACGCAAAAATGTTTTTACAACACATATAAAACTTAAAAGATGGCAAATTAATACTTTGAAATGTAGTTAGTTATAAAGAATTGTCAGCTATTTTACTTCCTTTTCTTTTATTTTCTACTTTTACAAAAAAGAGTGATTATATGGATAATCTGGAAACAGCGAAAGAGACGATTCGAATAGAATACGAGGCCTTAAAAAAACTAAATGCTTCCTTAGACAGTCGATTTACACAATGTATTGACAGAATTAAGTCATGTGAAGGAAGGATAGTAATTACGGGTGTAGGGAAGAGCGCTCTTGTGGGGCAAAAAATTGTAGCGACTTTAAATAGCACTGGTACTCACGCGATGTTTATGCATGGTGCCGATGCAGTTCATGGAGATTTAGGCATGATAGGAGAAAAGGATTTAGTCATATGCATTTCTAAGAGTGGAGAAACTAGCGAGCTAAAAATTCTAGTACCAATTTTAAAAAATGCGGGTCGGATTGTGATTGCAATGACTGCAGGGCTTGATTCTTATATAGCAACTCAAGCACATGATATATTATATACACCTGTAAGTCAAGAAGCCGATCCCAATAATCTTGCCCCTACAAGTTCTTCAACCGTTCAGATTGCCATGGGAGATGCCATTGCAATGACTTTATTAAAAGAAAAAGGATTTGAAGCGCAAGATTTTGCTAAGTTTCATCCAGGAGGTTCCCTAGGGAAGAAATTGTATATGAAAGTTCGTGACATGAAGCCTGAAGATCATTCTCCAAGTGTTCAATTAAATTCCAAGATGCGTGATATATTACTTGAAATGAGTAGTAGTCGAGTTGGAGCCACAGCAGTATTAAATGGTGAAAAATTAATAGGAATTATTACGGATGGTGATATAAGAAGATGGTATGAAAATGAAGGAAGTGGAGAAGCAAAAGCAGAAGAAATAATGAATAGTTCACCAACTACAATAGAAAAGGATGATATGGCGGCATCAGCATATGATATTATGCGAGATAAAAGCATCAATCAGCTATTGGTATTGGATGGAGAGCGGTATGTGGGGATAGTTCATATCCATGAGTTATTGCGTGAAGGGTTTGTATAAGATTATTAATAATAGAAAATAGCTTGTAAAAACATTCTCCTCACGAATTGATAATTGCACATTTTCTCAATTGATCATTGTCTAATTGCTAATTGCCCATTATTTACATGTCCTTTGTTCCCTTTTCTTTTCCATATCAAATATTCAACAATAATTAAATTTACAATCCAACTTCCCCAAGAAACAGAAAAATACAAAAGGTCTTGATCTAGAACCCAAAAAGTATTTAATACCATTTGGGCTAAACGTAGTGTTACTGCTGATAATGTCAGAGCAATACTTCTCAACATCCACTCTTTATGTTTTTTTACCTTTCCTTTTCGAATAGTAGTATATCCCATGAAAGTAAAATACCACCAAAGTGATGAGAGAATAATAAAACTCAACTGAGTGTCTAATCCACCATTTGCATGAAAGGCCATTAAAAGGCCAGTAGGAGCACAAATAAGCAGAACTAAAACAACATATATTTTACCGCATATTTTATGCCATTTAACATACTTATACAATACGGTTTTTGACAGTAAAATTGCTGTACAAAATAGTATAATTAAGCTACTAAAAATATGTAAATAAAAAGAGTACCTATAATAATCCAAATGGATAATATGTTGCTTTGTTTGCAAAAAATTAATATCCCATTCCCATCCTAAATAAGGCTGTATTATAATCCACATTAAATAAGTGAAAAATAATACAACTCCACTTAGAACGTAAGAAATGCTATTATTTAATGAAAGACGTCTCAAGAAACTAGGCTTTTGAAAAGTATGTAGCATCAGACAATTCGGTTACAAGTCCCTTTTCTGATATTTGGAATAATTCATTATTTAATAATTTATATTCAATTATCTCATTGTCATTGTATCCCTTTTCTTTCACATCGAATTTAAATATTTTTTCATAATTACTTTTCGTAATAATTCCTCCTTCTTCAATAGAAAAACTTGAAATTGAATCGTGATCAGAACTTCCCAAATTAAAAGATGCATCAGCAGAATCTTCTATTATTGAAAGTATATTCCCTTTAAAATCATAGGTAATCATTTTATACACAATATATCCAGCACCATATAGTGCTTGAGATTTAAAAATTACAGCAACAACATTATCCTTTGGATAAAATCTAGCAACAGGAGTTAATATTGGAGGTCCCATTCTGCTAAACATTCCTTTAGACATTCCAGGAATAAATTCACTTTTCGCAAGGTATTTTTGTGCTCTATTTTGATGTACTTTTTTACCTTTTAATGATTTAATCTTATTAATTGAGTAAGATGAAAAATCACTTATGCCAATTGAATACGGCACATCCGTTTGTTCAAAATGACTCAGAAATTCTAAAAATTCTTTTGAAGTATCAAGTTCGATTTCTTTTTCATTGGTATAAAACGAAGATAAAAAGATAGAACTTAATGAAAATACTACTATACTTAAAACTGATTTAATAAACATAATTTTTTAATTTTTAATTATTTGATATCCTTTAGATTTAGCTTGTTTTTCGATTGATTGCAAGATTGATTTATCAAGACTATTTTCGCCTTCATCACTTGCCTTTTGCGAGTCAATAAATTCTTGTCTTTTTATTGCTAGAGATTGAATTTGTTTTTGAAATTCTGCTCTGTCAGCACTAATAGCTTCAATTCTAGCTTCCAAGTTTTCAGGAGTAAGAATTTCTAAAGAGTCAGGCATATTAATTTCAGAATTAATAATTTCCTTATCCTTGTTATAGGCATCAACAAGATCCCAACTTTCAGATTTATATTTTTTAGAGCTCTTAAAAATTGCTCTAGAAGCAACATTAGATTTACCATAAGAACTAGCATTTTTATCTTGTTCTTTTTGATTATTTAATTTACTTTCTCCCTCTTTTCCTATTGGAATATATGTTCCATTTAATTTCTTATTTAATTGATTTATATTATCATCATAAGGAGTTTCAATATAAACAGTTTCATTATTTTGATTAATACTCATATATGTTCCATTTCCTAATTCTGCTCCTTGTGACCAATTAAAATTAATCCCGTTTAGATGACTTCCACAAAAAATCGTATTTATTGAAACAACTTTTTCTTTTGAAAGAT
>CAYOIL010000199.1:0-7617 GCA_964403985.1 uncultured Saprospiraceae bacterium | reverse complement strand
CCTCTATGATATAGTGGGATTCCTCTGTCAGCAATAATTTTACGTGTGTCAAATACTTGAAAATAAAACTGTGGATTTCTCCCAGTTCCGCTGGTGGCGTAAATAGCTTTAATGCGACCTTCTAAGCTTTCAAGGTTTAGGACGTCGTAATTTATAGAATTACTTGCTGAATCAATTATGTCAGCATTTAACGCAAAGTTGTTAATTTCAAATAGTTCATCAGGCTCTGTTTTGTAATTTCCATCGAAAGGGATTAAATCCTTATCGACAAAAAAGTTTAACGATAATTGAGTGAACTGGTTATTAATTTCTGTTTGAACACCTTGTGTTACAGGTATGCGAAATATCGTTTCTTCGTTATTGTTTTCTGTGATTGCAAATAGGTTCATATTATTTATTTTTTTCTAGAATCATATATTCAGTTAAATGAAAAACTTGTGTGATAGACTTACTGTTTGTAACGTTTTTTTTTGATAAGAGTATGTATGTTACTCCACCCTTTACTTTAGCTTCATAGAAGTGATAACCAGATAAGTTTATAAGCGGGTTGAAATGATAGGAATTAGTAGACATTACTATAAAAAAGAAGAAAATGGCAATGAAAACCAAAACAGGAATATTAAAGGACTCGTTCACTCCGTTAGCTAATGGGAGTAGATAAACAATAATGAAACTAACAGTTTCATTATCTGCAGTTTTTATCTCTTCGATTTCTACATTTAGTATTTCTAAATTCTTTCTAGCAAGAATTACTATTAAGAAGAAGATGAGAATTGATAAAAAAGCGATTAATAGGAATTCCCAACCAATATTCCAATTAGCCTTAAGGTTATAAAATAAGGTGCATTGCTTATCCCAAGCATTAACTTGCTCTATAAACCAATATGTAAGAAGTATTGGTGCTAAAGATGTAAAAACTAGTAATATTTTAAATAGTTTGTTCATTATGGGGCAAATTTCAACTCACTCTACATAATAGGTTTACGTACCAAGAGTTACTTTATTTAGATTGATCATACATTTCAATTGTGCTATTCAACTGCTCACTAAAATTAAAGATGTCATCAATCGTCTTTAATTCATTTTTTACTTCATTCTTGTTCTCATCGAAAGTGCCTAAGTATTTAGAGCGACTATTGAGGTATAGGCGGCAGATAGTTTTTCTATTATTATCGTCTAGCAGAATTGCAAAGTAGGATTGGGCATCTCTGTAATGAATCCTATCAGCATCGATATGTTGGCGTAAAATAGTCTTGACTATCAGGAATGCTTCAAGCTCTTCATCGGTAGTTACTATTTTACTTTCAATGTTTTCATCTATTTTATTTTCACCCTCAAGTCCTTGTGAATCTTCCCCCTCTTTTGATAGTGCTGTTTTTAACCTTACAGTTATCAAGTCGCTCACGTACTGTTGAATAGATTTTTTAGTGAGGTCTGTAAATTGGTCTAATACTTTGGAAGTAATAACGCTAGGGTAAACTTGCTTTGCAAAATGCTTCACAAAGTCAGGACTAGGATTTGTAAGTTCCTGCTGTAAAATATGTTTTAGCTCTAGGGTGTATTTTAGTTCACTTGCACTGTTTACTATACTCTCAGCATCGAAGTTTTCCTTATTGAATTTTTTTAGCTCTTCAATCTGATTATCCTTTATTTCCGTAATGTTGAATTCTAGAAATGGCTTTTCGTCCATTTTGTTGGGCTCTTCAAGGTCAGAATAAAAACGATAAATTATTCCATTGGTAAGAATCCCAAATTGAGCTTTTGATACATTAAAGTATCTAAGAATCTGACCGTCGTATAAATTTAGGTTCTGTCGCCAATCCTTACATTCTATAATTATTGTTGGTTTACGATCTTTAAAAATGGCATAATCAATCTTTTCTCCCTTTTTAGTGCCTATATCGCTTACGAATTCTGGAACAACCTCAGTCGGATTAAATACGTCATAACCCAAGCTCTGGATAAAAGGCATTATGAATGCATTCTTGGTAGCTTCCTCAGTAAGAGTTTGTTCTTTGAGTTTTAGAACTCTATCGGCGATTTGTTTAAGTTGGTCTTTTAAATCCATTGTATCCACAAATAAATACAATTTCCATCATCTACTAATCCTCCATCTCCTTCACAGCCAAAGCATATAGCTCGGCGGCTTTCTCTGGGCTGATATTGCGTAGTAGTTTTTTCCAATCTTGGATGCGGGGCGGGGGAGATAATTCCTGAAGGCAGGGGTGATTTTCCTCTAAGGAAATCCTTGGGGTATTCTCCCAATATAAAAAATCATTGGGTGTGCAATGAAGCACGGCACATAAAAAGCTCAGATCCTCACGGTTTATATTTTTTTGTTTACCACTCAATAGTTTAGTGGCTTTGCCGCTTGAAAATTTACAATTCTTTTTGAGCCAAGCATGAGGATAAATAATGCCTTTGCTATGAAGTAGGGCTTTAAGTTTATAGTGTATCATTTCTTATAAAAATAAGGTTTTGGTACTAATATATTTAATATTCGTACTATAATATTCTATAAGTAAAGTATAGTATTCTATATTTCGATATAAATATCTAATAATTTATGTGCTAAGCTTGATATACGCACCTATTTATTCCATAAAGTGAGATATATATTGTATAAGTGTACTGTTTGGCTCTATATCGTGAGGTATGCGTTTTATATTGTGATATATATTCCCTATTTGGGAAACAAAATGAAGACGAGCTAGTAAAAAATGGCCTGCTGACCCTAACAGACGCAGTGTCAAGGCTACAAAATGACCAAAAGCCGTAAAAAAACGAGTCATCGCAGCCTAAAAATGGTTTAGCCGCTGTCAGTACCATTAGCCCCCTAGGCCTGCCCAGCGAACGGGCGTGCTAAAATAGCCATTGGCATGGGCAAAAATAGCTAGCGTGGTGCGGGAGCGCACACCCACTTTTTTGAACAAAGAATTACGATAGCCATCAATCGTTTTTTCGCTAACGCCTAACTTTTGGCCAATTTCTTTATACGTAAGCTCAGAACCTATGTGGCTCAGCAGATTTTTTTCCTTCTCGGTGATCAGGCGATCAGATTTTGACTTGCCCTCACGAATCACTTCAAACAAAGCCTTGGTGACCTGCTCGCTGAAGTACACATTTTTTTCTATCACAGTTTCAATGGCCACTTGCAGCTCGTCCTGTGCCGACATCTTGCTCACAAAGCCGTTGGCGCCTAGCTCTATCAGTTTTAAAAACGAGTGCTTATCCTCATTCATTGATAGGCCAATCACTTTTAGCTCTCCGTGCTTTTGACGGATGGCGCTCATCGTTTTGTAGCCGTCCATCACGGGCATAGATATGTCAAGAATTACCACATCGGGCACGTTCTTGGCGGTTTCTAGTTTTTTTAGCAAGTCCTTGCCATTGTGTACAGTATAAAGCACTTCACAGTTCGGGAAGCCATCGATGAGTTTTTCAAGGCCCGAGGCCACTATTTTATGATCGTCAGTAATTACAATTTTATAGGTCATGTTTTATTGGGTTTGAATGGGTAGTGAAAGGATGAGTTGTGTGCCGCCTTGTGGTGTGGAGCTAAGCACTAGCTTAGCCTGGAGCATCTCGGCTCGGGTGTGCATGTTCAGCAGGCCGCTGCCGGCTGCGTACTGGTCGGTGTCATAGCCCATACCATTGTCGCTTAGTGATAGTTCTAGGCTGTGAGGTTCTGGTTTCTGAATCAAAATGCTGAGCTGCGAGGCTTCGGAGTGTTTGAGCGAATTGGCAATAAACTCTTGAATGATTCTGAACAGGATTACCTCTTGGTCAGCGTCTAGCTCGGCATGGTAGGCCTCTATATTTATTGTAAATTGTATGAGTCCTATTTTTTCAATGCGAGCTACTTCTTTTTGCAAGGCATCAATGAGGCTAAAGTTACTGTGGCGCTCAGCGCTTAGGCTGTGCGAGATGCTACGCACCTCAGTAGCGGTTTGATCTAGTATTTCATTGAGCTCCTGTGCATTGGACGGCGCGGGTTTCATATGGCCCACAGATAGTTTGGCCACCGAGAGCAGCTGCCCCACATTGTCGTGTAACTCGCGGCTTATATAGCCTAGCGTTTGAGCGCGTACTTCTACCTTGGTATGGGATAGGTTTTGCTCATAGCGTAGTTTATTGGCTTGCTCCGCAAGGATTGCTTTTTTCTTAGCCTTAAAAAAATAGGTGACAAACACGATAAGGCCAATGCTAATCAGTAGCAAGGCCACAGTACTGGCAATGAGAAAGAAATTTAAGCTTTGGTTTGACATACGATAAAGGCAATACTGACCGAAAGATAATATAAAGAGCTAACAATCAATTTTAGTTTCATAATGGGTAAGGCGGCTGCGGCGTTTTGGTGGGTATGAAGGAGGTAATTGAGAATGCTCATTATCGGTATTTCGGTAGCCAAAAAAACAAAGAGAGCCGCAGCAAACCAAAACCAAAAATTGTGGAATACTCTTCGAAACCCATCGCCCTGCAGTTGTTCTTTGAAGTAAAATAAAATAGAAAGCAAAACTCCTAAAGATCCAAACACAAAAGAGAAATTAGAATAAGCAGCATCAAGTGGTTGAAGGACAAGCGCATTAACTATTGAAAATAAAACAAAGGCGACTAAGGTGCTAATTACTAATGCTTTATATTTTTTTGTTTGAAGTATAGCATAAAGTATCAACAAGTAAAAAACTAGCTCAATGTGCATGGAGAGATTGTTAGCTTTAATCCGTCCAAAAGGGTTGATAACACTAGGAAAAAAGGTGAAAAATATATCAAAAGTGACAAGGTATAAAAGCATTACGAATAGCAGTATGTAGTTAGCGGACTGTTCTTTATAAAGTGCTATACCGCTTACAGCTAAGGCAATAAGCATTGAAAGAAGGCAAAAATCTACATAAACTAGCATATCAGTCTTGGCTTGGGTTTTTTGCAGCAGAATCGACTTCGGAAGAAAAAGCGTTAAGAAAATTTAGCCAGTCAGCGTTAAGAAACAATTCAGTGTTTGAGCGCCAAGTACTTTTGGGGCATAGAGGCGCGCTGAGCACGAGTTTGAATTGTTTTAGCTGAGGCAGCACATTTTTAGCTTTTTCTTCCAAGTCTTGGGTTTTTGCTTCTTTTTTGCCAAGCAAAAAGAAGGTTTGAATTGTAAAATACAATGAATTAATATAAATCAGCCTGTTCAAGCAAAGTGCCATGCTGGCATCCTGTAAAAGGAGGGCATAATCTATTATGATTCGCCAACGGCGTATTCGCACAAAAATTATTGACGTCCACGGCAAGATTCCAAACATCGCCATCGCTGCGCTCTAGCGAGCTAACGAATTCTTCTTGGGTCAAGCCATTTTCGTCGGTTCGCACGGGTACCATAGCTAATGAGTGTTTCCATTCAAAGTTAGCCAATGGGGCGCTATTCTCATTGTAGCGAATGTAATAAAACCGAATTGTGTTTACATTATCGGCTTGGGTGCTGTTTTTTATGGTGCAGATATAGTTTTCTAGCATGGCAAGGTTCAGATCCATAAATCGGGCGTCAAAATCAGTAAGATTGCTGCTGCCATTGAATAGTACTTCAGGGTCGTAGGGGTTACTGTTGAAGTAGGGCGAGGTTTTGCTCCATACGCTATCGCGGTAGTTGTCAATGTATTGTATGAGGTCGGCCGAGTCTAGGCCACAATAGGTAATTTCATTGCAGGTGGTGCAGTTCTCATCCGTGGGTGGGGGCGGAGGTGGTGTGGGGGCGGCTTGGCTCAGCTTTTGCAGCTCGGTGCGGCTTATGGTTTCTAGCTGGTGCTGCTCCATATAGCTCAGGACGTCCTCGGTGCTTTGTGAGGCCGGGTAGCTGGGAAGGTTAAAGCTTAGCACTGCCGTAGCGAAGCAAATTGCGAAAATCGAATACATTGTTTTTTTCATGTTTTACTAATTTTAGTATTAAGGCAACTGAAATTAGAAACAGAGGCGTCCTCAAAAAGGGCATAGAAACGCTTGCAAACGGAGTAAAATGTGTAGTGAATTAACGGTCACAGTCTTATGTATTTAACCATAGGGATAATCCTTAAAAATTCAGGGTTTTCCCTATTTTTTAAATAGGAATAATCTATTAAAAAATAGGGATTCTCTATGCCGATTTTTTTGATTTTTAACATTTCGTTTACGACTTTGGCAGTTCACTAAAACGAATAAATTATGAAAAGTAAAAACAGAGGTGCCACTCTTGTGGGCACAACCCGAAACAAAGCAGTAAGCCACTATGAAAAGCTAACAAGATGGTTCATTATTTTTATGCTATGCCCTATGTTCGCTATGGCACAAACCGATCACACCACTCGTATTCTGAACCAGCCGGGAACCTATGATCAAACCCACTTGAATGAAACAGTACTGCTAGATTTTAATCAGCAAGCATCCTCCTTCACTACCGGAGCCACCGTTGTATTCAGAGCTGTGGAGGATTTTACGCCTGCGGCTGGTACCGATGTGGGGCTGATGGTAACTCTTTTGGATGCTGATGGTCAAGTGCTTGACCTTAATCCAGCCTCTACCGCTAATCCTAACTCTGCTATATACGAAATGACTAGTGGGCAAGATTTGATTCCCGTGGCGGCAGCCTATAATCCTAATACCAATGAGTATCTTGTCTGTGGGAATACTGCAGCCACTGGTAAACCCTGGTATATTATTTTTGATCAGGACTTGGGTGTTATCAGTCAGGAACAATGAACCCTGCCGGAACCATAACCGTGACCGATGTGTGCGCGGTACTGAACAGTACGAATGGTACAAATTTTGCCTTTACAGGAAAGCGAAACGACCCTGTCGATCATTTATTTGTAGCCGAGTTTGATGGCAGTACATTTCGATTCTCACAAACTAACTTGACTAATACTTCTACGACTGCTTCAATTGGCGGCACTATATTTCCCAGCAATATTATAGAAATAGATGCGACTACCAATGGGGGGTATTTTATAAGCGGTATGAATGGGCAGCCGGGCCTTTATGAAGGAATGTTTTATTACAGAGTGAAGTATGGCTTACCCAATCCGGTAGCAGACCAATCTATTTACTCTTTGAAGAGCTTTGCGAACCAAGGGGGAAAATATAATGCTCAAAATGCTCAGTATGATCCGGGCAGAGATGAAATCTATATATCCGGCTCGGTAAACGATGATGCCTATCTTGGATTGTTTTTTGATAAAATTAAAAATGTGAGTACCAATTTTCCTATTGCAAACGGAGCTTTATCTAATACATGGGGACCGTCTCCACCTTGGACAGGTACTACTGGCTTTCCTATTTATAATTTTATAGGTGGCCCCGATCAACCGTTTAATGCGGGCTTTGTATATTCCGAAGCGATTTTTGATTGCACTTGGAAAGGAGGGCTGAAAGCCGTGGGTTTTCGCTCTATGGAGACGAACAATGCAAACAATACCGTAAACCTACCCGGTCTATTAGAAGTTTCTTATTATGAAAATCCGGGAGTAGGCCCGTTTAACTATAATGATTGGCCAACCTTATCTAATTCTTTTGGAAATTTGAACTTCTTTTATCCTAGACTAAACGGGAATGACCTCGATAGCCCGTTTGATACCTATGACGCAGACAAAGAATATAACAAAC
>CAYOIL010000198.1:1859-7657 GCA_964403985.1 uncultured Saprospiraceae bacterium | reverse complement strand
TCACAATTAAACAAAAAAAAAGACTGCCTACTTATGAGACAGCCTCTTTTTTATTCCCGTTATTTCTTTCTTGGTACGCTAGGCCTGACTTCAACTTTACTTGGTAATACTCTGGGTTCCATTTGTATTAAATCAACTACTAATTGACCAATATCTTCTGGTTGAATTTTCCAATTATCTTTCTCTGCAACTACATTTCCATTAAATGTTGTAGCTACTGATCCAGGCATGATTGTAGTTACCTTTACCTCCTTGTCACGTACATCCATCATAACTGCTTGGCTAAAGCCAACTAATCCAAATTTACTCGCATTGTATGCCGCTCCTCGAGCAAAAAAGTTGGTTCCTGCCAAACTAGCTATTGTTATTAAATACCCTTTACTTGCTATTAATGCATCCAAACTAGCTTTTGTTGTATGAAAAACACCCGTAAGATTAATATCAATCGTATCATTCCATTGTTGTGTTGTCATTTCTTGAATTGATGCAAAATGCCCCACTCCCGCATTAGCAATAACATAGTCAAGTTGTCCCCATTTTGCTACAATATTCTCAATCGCTTGCTTTTCATTTTCGAAGTCCTTTACATCCGATTCTATAGCCAAAACCTCACCTCCATATTTTTCAGTTAATTCCTTTGCTACTTTTTCAGCACTTGATAATGTTCTTCCACTAATCGCTACTCGAATTCCTAAAGGAAGCATTTTTTTCGCAATTCCTAAACCTATTCCTTTTGTTCCTCCTGTTATATAAGCAACTTTATTTTTCATATTTCTTTTAATTTTTAACTACAATATAAGTAAACTTAAACCCGAATATTACATTAAGGTTTCATTTTAAACTACTAAAGTATCTTTAAAATCAGGGGAGGTTATAATGAACCCATAAGCAATATTATAACATTCATATCTGCAGTTTAGCCACACACTAAGATTTTCTCCTACTTTTTTTACCTAAACTGCTTGCTTGACTAATTAATAACCTTGCTTCGACTTAAATAATACTAAAACAACTAAATCTTTCTCACTCTTAAAATTGGTTCTTACTAGAAATTTATTAAACTTCGCCCACTCAATAGTGTTACATTCCTATGATCAAGCAGACCTTTTCCAATCTTAGCTTTTCAGATGATGAAATCAAGCAATTCAACGAAGAAATTCACATCAAAGGAGCTCGTTCCAATAACCTAAAAAACATCGAATTACATATACCCAAAGATCAACTCGTTGTTGTTACAGGTCTATCTGGTTCTGGAAAATCTTCTCTAATTATTGATACACTTTATGCAGAAGGACAACGAAGATATGTAGAGTCACTTTCTTCTTATGCTCGCCAATTCTTGAATAGGATGAAAAAGCCCGATGTCGATTTTATAAAGGGAATTAGTCCTGCAATTGCAATCGAACAGAAAACATCCTCTTCTAGTAATACAAGATCAACTGTAGGATCACTTACCGAAATATACGATTACCTCCGTTTGTTATTTTCTAGAATAGGTAAAACATATAGTCCGATTTCTGGGGATTTAGTGACCAAACATGAAGTTCAAGATGTAATAAAATATATCCTTTCACTTGATGAAGATACTAGAGTCATACTGTTAGCGCCTATTTCCAAAGCATATAAAGAACGAACACTCCAACAAGAATTGCAGCAGTTAATGCAAAAGGGATATAATAGAGTAGTAAAAGGAGATGAGACATATTATATCGAAGAATTATTGGAGGAAAATAAAGAGAAATGGCTTAAGAATAAAGTAGAAAAGACCAATGATCTTTTCATCTTAATCGATCGTTTTTCTGTCAATCAAGAAGAGGATAATAGAATGAGAATGGCGGATTCTGTCCTTACTGCTTTCTCAGAAAGTCAAGGAAATGTTCGTGTTCAGATTTATAAAGGAGAGGTTAAAGAGTTTAATAATCGATTTGAATTAGATGGAATTGAATTTATTGAGCCATCTCATCAGTTGTTCAATTTTAATAATCCTTATGGCGCATGTCCTATATGTGAAGGATATGGCCGAGTGTTGGGAATTGATAAAAGAAAGGTGATTCCTGACGAGAATAAATCTATTTATGATGGGGCTGTCTTGTGTTGGAACGGTGAAAAATCGAAAGTCTATCTAAAGAATTTGATTGCAGTTTCAGAGGAATGTAACTTACCGATACATCGACCAATAAAAGAGTTGACCGAAGCGCAATACAAATTATTATGGAATGGGAATCGCTATTTCAAAGGAATAAATGATTATTTTGAACAACTACGTGCTAAAACGTATAAAATCCAAAATCGAGTAATTTTAGCCCGATATAGAGGAAGAACGATTTGCCCCACTTGTGATGGTGGAAGACTAAGAGAAGAAACAAAGAATATCAAAGTGGCAGGAGAGCATATTATGCAATTGGTTTTCAAGCCGATTGATGATTTACGAGATTGGTTTCGCGATATTGATATTTCTGATTATGACAAAGAAGTTGCTGAAAGGATTTTATACGAAATAGATTCTAGGTTAAAGATTATGTTGGATGTCGGTTTAGGATATTTGACTTTAGATCGATTATCTTCGACATTAAGTGGAGGAGAAACACAGCGGATTAATTTGACTCGATTGATAGGAAGCAACCTAACAAACAGTTTGTATATTTTAGATGAGCCGAGTGTGGGTTTACACCCAAAAGATACTTCGCGCTTGGTGGATGTGTTAAAGAGTCTTCGGGATCTTGATAATACAGTGGTTGTAGTAGAGCATGAAGAAGAAGTAATAAAAAATGCAGATTATTTGATAGACATTGGGCCGGGAGCCGGTTTGCATGGTGGAGAAGTTGTTTTTAGCGGGCCATATGAAGATCTTATGAATCAACAAACAGATTCGCTAACAGTCCAGTATTTGACAGGAAAGATGGGTATTGAAGTGCCAAAAACAACTCGGAAACCGAATAACTTTATATCGATAAAAGGAGCACGGCATCATAATTTGAAAGATATCGATGTAAAAGTGCCATTGAATGCTTTAACAGTAGTTTCAGGTGTATCGGGTTCAGGTAAAACAACCTTAATAAAGCATATTTTATATCCGGCATTGAAAATGAAAATTGGCGACCCATTGCCAGTTACACCTGGAAAGTTTACAGAATTTGATGGAGATTTTTCTCTCATAAAAGAAGTAGAAATGGTGAGTCAATCACCAATAGGAAAGTCTTCAAGGTCCAATCCTGTTACCTATGTTAAAGCATTTGACGCGATAAGGAAATTATTTACCAATCAGCAATTGTCCAAAATTAGAGGATATAAGCCAAAGCATTTTTCATTTAATGTAGAAGGTGGTCGATGCGAAAATTGTAAAGGTGATGGAGAGATTACTGTGGAGATGCAGTTTCTTGCCGATGTAAAATTATTATGTGAAGATTGCAAAGGACAGCGTTTTAAAGACGAGGTTTTGGAAGTTCGATACAATGAGAAAAACATCTATGAAGTACTTGAAATGAGTATTGAAGAAGCATTGACTTTCTTTGATGGGCACCATGATATTCTTCAGAAAATAGAACCTCTTTTCAATGTAGGATTAGGATACGTAAAACTTGGACAACCTTCCAGTACATTGTCGGGAGGAGAGGCTCAAAGAGTAAAGTTGGCGTATTATTTGGGTCGAGAAATGAAGAAAGATCATGTGTTCTTCATATTTGATGAACCGACGACAGGCTTGCATTTTCACGATATTGTAAAATTACTAGCTTCGTTCAATGCGCTCATAGAAAAAGGACATACAGTAGTCGTTGTAGAGCATAATTTGGAAGTAATTAAAACTGCAGATTGGTTAATCGATCTTGGGCCAGAAGGTGGATTGCGAGGAGGGAATTTGGTTTATGAGGGTGTCCCCAAAGGAATTTTAAAAGCAAAAAAATCAGTAACTGGTCCGTTTTTAAAGGATAAGTTTTAATGAATACATAAGATCTCTATTGGAAACGCAGGATTATAGAATGTCTAAGGCATATTTCTGATTTAATAGATTGTATTTAGTACCTTTAGTGTTCATCGATTGCTTAACAAATTTCAAAATGAAAAATTTCTACTTCCTCACACTTATTCTTTTCCCATTTATTATAAATGCACAAACTAATGAAGGTCAAAACTCGACAACGGTAGAACCTTTTATTTCCATATTCAATAATTTAGTTTGGTCCGATGAATTTGATGTAGATGGCCCCATCGATTCTGAAAAATGGTTTCATCAATCCATTATTCCAAATGGAAATAGCTGGTTTAATGGAGAAATTCAGCATTATACAGATCGTACAGAGAATGCAGTAGTGGAAAATGGGGTTTTAAAAATTATAGCTCAAAAGGAGACTTTTTCTGATCAAGGAGTTACAAAAGAATATACTTCAGCGCGGCTTAATTCTAAATTTGCATTCACGCAAGGAAGAGTTGAAATTCGTGCTAAACTTCCAACAGGAGTAGGAACATGGCCAGCAATATGGATGCTTGGTAAGAATATTACTGAGAAAGGAGCATATTGGGAGACCCAAGGTTTCGGGACAACAGGATGGCCAGCTTGTGGTGAAATTGATATAATGGAGCATTGGGGGAACAATCAAGATTATGTGTCAAGTGCTATCCATACACCATCTAGTTTTGGAGGAACAATTAATATAGGTGGCACAACATTGCCAGGTGCATCCAATGAGTTTCATGTGTATACAATGGAATGGACAGAAGATGAAATAATTTTCAGCATTGATGAATTTGTTCATTACACATATAGTCCATCTGTAAAAGATGATTCTACATGGCCATTTTATCAGGATCAATACATTCTTTTTAATGTTGCAATCCTGCCAAGTATAAGTTCTAATTTTACTGAAAGTGCCTTGGAAATTGATTATATCAGGATTTTTCAAGGAGAAGAAACAACTAGTCTAGATGCACTGTCCAGAGAAGCTCATCTTATTTATCCTAATCCAATAAAAGATACCTTTATTATAGATCTTCAAGAGGTAAATTTACAAACTATCGAACTTCAAATTTTTGATTCTAATGGCAAACTTATTTCTACAAGTTTGCAAACTGTGCAAGATCATAAGTTGGAAATACATGAATTGAATCAAGCTTCAAACGGTTTCTATTTTATTCAATTTCAGGTGGAGGAAGAGATGTATCGTTATAAAGTGGTAAAGCAATAAGGCCATTTATAATGTATCAAAATGCAAAAACTATTAGTTATACTATCCTTAATGGTCATTTTATCTTGTGGAAAGAAAACAGATTTGGACGCACTACAAGAATTTGACTCTCACATTAGATCACTCGAACAAATCGACTATCTTACTTCATTCCGTTTGAATAATTATAAAATAAATGAAAATCTTGATTCCTTGTCAAACTATGTTAAGCAGGAAATAAATGATCTGGGATTAACTATAGAGCAGCTAATTTCTTTGCAAGAATCAATGAATGAAATAGAAGTAACAACTTATATAAGGGGCTCTGAATATTCTATTTATTTAACACATGGTTCCTTTGCAAGATATTATGGGTACTTATTGAGTTATACGAACAGTAATAGAAAGGGAGAACGATATCAAAGTGCTAGGAATACTTGGAATGTGGGTAATGAAGCTATTCCTAACGTCTATCATGTATGGACAGATTGATAAATTGACAAGCAAAGACTTTATTCACCCCTCCAAAATCCTTTTACATACCGCCTCCCCTACATCACTCGTCCCTACTGGCTTTTCTTTTTCAAGATCTGGAGTTAAAATTCTATTGTCAATAACATATTGAACAGCATGCATTAC
>CAYOIL010000198.1:0-1849 GCA_964403985.1 uncultured Saprospiraceae bacterium | reverse complement strand
AATAGTAGCTAAAGGGTTGGCAATGTTTTTTCCTGTTGCTTGAGGATAAGAACCATGAGACGGTTCATATAGTCTTGCAGTTTCTCCTGCTGAACTACTTGGTAAAAGGCCTAGGCTTCCGCCCAAAATACTTGCTTCATCACTAATAATATCACCGAACATATTCGATGTTACAATTACATCAAATTGAGCAGGATTCAAGATCAATTGCATAGCTGCATTGTCGACAAATAAGTAATTTAAAGTCACTTCTGGATAATCTGAAGCCATTCCTTGAACTACTTTTCTCCATAATCTGGATGTGTCCAAAACATTGGCTTTGTCTATCAAACAAAGGGTTTTTCTTGGGCGTTGCTGCGCTTTTTCAAAGGCTAATTTCGCGATTCGTTCTATCTCGTATTCATGATATTTGCATTCGTCTGTTGCAAAATCATCTGTTGTTTCTCTCTTCCCAAAATATATTCCTCCCGTTAATTCTCTATATATGATAAAGTCTACATCCTCAAGCTGTTCGGGTTTTAGCACCGATAAATACCTCAATGAATTAAAGATTTTTAAAGGGCGGATATTTGCAAAAAGGCCAAGACCTTTTCTCAATGCCAAAAGCCCTTGCTCAGGTCTGACTTTTAATGTAGGGTCATTATCAAATCTTGGGTCACCTATAGCTCCCAGAAGTACAGCGTCTGCTGATTTGCATGATTCTAAAGTCTCGTCGGGTAGGGGGTTTCCCGTTGCGTCTATGGCAACAGCACCCATTAATTTTTCAGTAAAATTAAAATGAAGTGAAAACTTTTGGGCGCAAGCCTCCATCACTTTTATTGCTTCATTAACAACTTCTGGACCTATTCCATCACCTTTAAGAACGGTGATATTCTCTAATTTCTTCATTAATAAATCAATTGTTGATTTTCAAATTGAACAATGTCTTCTTTTATGCTCAATAAATAATCGATATCATCATATCCATTTAATAGGCATTCTTTTTTATAAGAGTCAAGCTCAAAAGCAATTTTCTTTTCTCCGAGATTTAGTTCTTGTTTCTCCACATCTACACTCACTTCGAATTGCGGATCAGACTCAATCGACTCAAATATGGAATGTAGTATTTCGTCGCTCACAGTAATCGGTAAAAGCCCGTTATTCAAGGCATTCGATTTAAAAATATCAGCAAAATAGCTCGAAATAATTACTCGAAATCCAAAGTCATGTAAAGACCATGCGGCATGTTCACGACTCGAACCACAACCAAAATTCTTTCCCGCAATCAATATTTTTCCAGAATACATAGGATTGTTTAGTACGAAATCCGGCAATTCCTTCCCCTCTTTATCATAACGCCAGTCTCTGAAAAGATTATCCCCAAACCCCTCTTTTGTTATCGCTTTCAAAAAACGAGCAGGGATAATCTGATCGGTGTCAATATTCTCTATCGGCATTGGAATCGCCGTAGACCTAATATATTCTAATTTTTCCATTGTTTATTTTTACTCTTGGTGAGTATTATCTTTTCCTTCTCCAAAAGGGGCAATTCTAATAAGTTCGAAGGTAATCTTTCTTCTCTATTTTTTTAGTTATGTAAATTTAAAATCCACCCCCTAGCCCCCGCCAGCGGGGGATATTGTATCGTCTTGAAATAGGTTTGCATAAAAAGCAAACGTATGTCAGAACAAAGAAGAATTTCAAATTCAAAGTATTAGGCGAATCCTTTAACTTTTCATCATTTTATTAGCTAAATAAATTCAAAATCCACCCCCTAGCCCCTGCCAGCGGGGGATGTTTTCTAGTTTTCATTACTCATTACTCATTACTCATTACTCATTACTCATTACTCATTACTCATTACTCATTA
>CAYOIL010000197.1:0-7750 GCA_964403985.1 uncultured Saprospiraceae bacterium | reverse complement strand
TATCTTTGGAGATATCTTCCTCTTATGAGTCTTTACACAGGCTTGTATTTAAGAATTGTTCGTACTAGAGCTTACTTTGATGAATTTCTATTTAAAAAGAGTTATGATGATCCATGGAATCCTGTGAAATCGAGCAGCCAAGCTAAAGCCAATGGTTTTTGATTTAGTAGATATCTAAGTTTAGAACAGTATATATTGTTTTATAAAGGGGATATAAAATGTTTTGGGTTAAACCCAAAAATAAATAAACAAAAACTGAATAAAATTGTGCAAGACTTAAACGTATAATTATATTAATCAAATTAAATTTTAATTAATAATTTAAAATTTGTTCTTTTCTTTTAATATAACTTCTATCAAGTTCTAAGAAGCTTTCCTTATCTTTTTCCATTTCATCAATCCAGTCTAACTCATCAAAAATAGGGTCATTAAAGTTGTAAACCATATTGGACAATCTAAATAGATCAATTAACCACCATATACCTAAACCACCAAATGTTATCCAAAATACTATTTGAAGGCCCCATTTATTTAAATATGCATAATGTGCACCAGCGAAAAAAAATAGGACATATGCAATCCCAACGTTTCTAATTTTTGATTCTAATCTTAATTTGTTCATAATCGTAGCTTCTTGTAATTAAATAACCCTATGGAATTAATAAAAATTTCAAGCTATTTAAATTTTTGATGAAATTTCGGCGAAATGATAATTTCAATAGACTAAAAAGTTAATTTAATTGATATAAAAACTCCCTTTGGAGTTTATAATTATCTTTTTTTGGCTTACCGCTGTGAAAGGTGTTCCCTAATGGGAACATCACGTAGTGACGAGCCGAATGGCGAGCCTGTAACATAGGGACCCGAAGGGGAAGCCCCTTATAATCAACTTCCTTTGAAACTTTAACTTAATCATTTTACTCACTCTTCTTGAAATTCATATCTTTGAAATAGGCACAATCTGCTCATTTTACTTTTCAATGATTGTTTTATGAAATATATATATACCATTCTTTTTTTATACCTAGGCTTTTCGGCTACATGTCAAGATGTAATGATGCAAGGGTGGTATTGGGATTATCCCAAAACAGCTAACTCAGCAGATTGGTCTGATACACTTAGCGTAGATGTTACAGCCTTTGCAAATACAGGAATTACACACATGTGGTTGCCTCCTTTTTCAAGAGCAAGTTCTGGTAGTTTTAGTAATGGGTATGACCCAAAAGATTTATATGATTTGGGGGAATATGGTGGAGGAGCAACGGGATTTACTACTCGTGCGAAACTAGATATGTTAATCACTTCTTTGAATCAAAATGATATAGAGGCTGTTGCAGATGTTGTTTACAATCACAGAGATGGAGGCGCTCCAGAAAGTAACCCTTCTGTAGAGGGGTGGATGGAAAACATGAATTGTACAAAAATTACAAGTGGTGACAATCCATTTCCCTCTGATAGGGTCCGTTTTATTTTACCAATAGGAGGGGCGACAGGAAATGGGGCAGGTACATATTATGTCAAAGTAGCTTCGGCTTCTAAGCATCCGTACTTTTATGATTTGCCATATATTTTTTATGCGGAAACAAATACCACGGGATATCAAGGATTACCGGCTGCAAGTGAAAATGAAGCTGCGGGAAACGGTGGAGGAGATTGTGGGCAAAATAGTGAGATAATTTCATTGGGAGTAGATGTTAATTGTACAATAGATAATGTAGGTTCTTGTGCTGGATCTTGTGGTGTTGATGAATTTGCGATTACCATTTCAGCAAGCGATTTTAATCCAGCTGGAGATTCTATTTATTTTTACTTAAGAAATACGAGTGGTTATAGTGATCATTTTATATATGGAATATGGAATGGCTCTGCTGATGTTCAGTCTTCTTTAATTTATCAAACATATACGGACTTTACCAATATGCCAAGTGGTCAAGGAGGAATGAATTATACTAGTTTTAAACCTAATGGAAATCCCACTAATTTAGGAGGAGATTGGGATGCAATGTATTTTTTTTATGATTATGATCAGAGTGTTTCTTCTACAAAAGAAGTATTAATTGATTGGACGAAATGGTTGTATGATGATGTAGGAATCCGAGGAATTAGAATGGATGCTGTTAAACATTTTGACTATGCTTTTGTAGGAGAATTACTTAATTCTTTGCACAGTGATAATAAGATTCCATCTATGGTTGTTGGGGAGTTTTTCGATTTTAGTGCTTCGGCATTAAAAGGCTGGGTAGACAATGTAAATTCAACTACCTCTGCTGCAACAAAAGAAGATATTTCTGTAAAGGTTTTTGATTTTGCATTAAGACATTCATTAAAAGATGCTAGTGATGCTTTTGGTTATGATTCAAGGAATGTATTTAATTCTGGAGTGGTAAATGGTGAATTCGGTGATGCATCTATGTCGGTAACTTTTGCAAACAATCATGATTTTAGAGGGCCAGGAGAACCAATTCAAAATGATCCATTATTGGCTTATGCTTATTTATTAACGAATAGGACAGTAGGAACACCTACTATTTTTTATCCAGACTATGCAGGAACATCTATTCCAAATGCACCTGCAGTAAAAATGCAATATGATATTGACAGATTGATTGCTACTTATAATACATATATGAAAGATGGCTCAATGGATTATTTAAGTCGTTTTTCAACACCGTATTTTATTTCATTTATAAGTGGATTTGAATCTACGTCCTTAATATATCAAACATCAAACGGTGGAATTGATGGTCAGAGCGACGCAATTGTAGCAATTAATTACGCAGCAGATACTTTAGAAGCTTACGTTCCTATGAGTAATTTATCTAATAAATCAACAGGGGCGATATTTTCAGAAATGACAGGAAAAGGTCTTATTCCAGAAACAATAGTTGATAATAATAATTACATTAGAATTGCAGTTCCCCCGCGTTCATATGGTATTTATGTAAGTTCCGAAAAGGAATTAATGTGTAATGATTCAATTATTTATGTTGATATTAATTCTACGGGTTTAAACAATGGATCAAATTGGGATCATTCATTTACTCACTTAGAAGCAGCAATTAATCAAGCAAAAATTTGCGAGGATATTAAGGAGATTTGGATTAAAGAAGGAACGTATTATCCGAATATAATTGATGAAAGAAATAAAGGATTTAGTATACCAGAAGGAATAACAATAAGAGGAGGATTTTCATCAATCGGAAACCCTGATATTTCAGATTATAATCCTTTAATAAATCAAGTTATTTTATCCGGAGACATTGGGATAAAAGGAAATTTATCGGATAATACATTTAATGTATTAACGACTGAAGGTCCAGATACAACAAAAATTTATGGAGTTCATATAGAATATGGAAATGCAAATGGGTCGACAGCTTCAGAACAATCAGGAGGAGGTCTTTCCACGTCTAATATTTCAATAATAACAGATTGTACAATTACGAATTGTTCCTCAACACTTTCAGGAAACGGAATTTATATTCAATCGGGTGGAGAAGTATTTCTTGAGAACTGCACAGTTGAAAATAATATAGGTTCTTCAACAGATGTGTTTATAGAAACGGGAGGTAAAATTATTAGTAATGGAAATAACATAATTAATAATTAATTTGGCTATTAAAGCCCCCTGAGTAAAAAACACAATAGAATACTATTTAAAATTACAAAAACCCCTTGAGCCAAAAAACACAATAGCATACTATTTTAGTTAATTACTACAGCCCCCTGAGCCTAAAAAGTAAAATACAATTCAAAATTATAACTCAAAAAGAAGGACAGAAAAGAATACTTACTGAGTTGTCGAAGGGGGAATGAGAACAAAAGCCCCCTGAGTTGTCGAAGGGGGAATATTTTTATCACTTCATTTGAATAATACATCCCACCGATGATGTGTTTTCTACTAAAACTTCTTCATCATTTTTTAAGGCAACTAAAACATCTTCTAATTCCGAAGAAGAAGTTATTGTTCTTCTTTTCCCAACACGAAAATATGAATTATCAATTCTGCCTTTATAAATAATTTCTTCGGAATCTACTTCCATTACAAAAACTTCTGGCGTAACAGTTGCTCCAAGTTTATTTGTTAATAAAAAGTCTACATCCTTAATTAAATCAAACTTTAAATTGTATTTATTTCTGAAGCTTGTAATATCTTCTTTTGAACTTATTTTATTTGGAAATATTCCTACAAATCGTATATGTTCACTTCCATAGGCTTGATGTAAAGAATCCAATGTCAATGTATAATATTGCGAAATCAAACATTCGTCATGTAAAAATATAAATACATCATATTTCTGCTGACCAGATAATGAATGAATAAATAAACTAAATAATATTACTATAGAATAGATTTTCATTATTATTTAATTAATATTATTTTCTGTGTTAATTCATATTCCTTACCGATCATTTTTATAAAATGAGCACCAGTTGTTTCTATATTATTGTCTACTTCGATTCTATGAAATCCTTCTTGCCAAGAAGTTTTTGGGGAGATAGTTTGTATTTTTTTACCAGAACTATCATACATTTCAAAGATTAATTCTTCAGATTGATCTAAATAAAAACCTACTGTAAATCGATCATAAGTAGGATTAGGTGAAGGGGGAAATAGGGTGCTTTTTGTTTCATAATTTACATCGATTGTACTTGTTGGTAAATTGCCTCCTAAATCTATATCTTCATCTCCTTCTTGATATTCTACATAATAGAAAATAACGACCAACATTTCATCTTCTGTCCCTTCTCCCCAATATACATTTTTTGGAGGATTGCTTGGGTTACTTGGATTGTTTAATGTATTGTCATAAGTTGCTGTTGTTAACCAAGTAGAATTCGCTGGAATCTTTAGCATATTGGTCATAGAATAAGATCCTTGCCAATTGAAGTCGTATTCAGGAATACTAATTACATTAATCTGTTCATTGTCTGGAGAATTTACAATTATCTCATACGACTTTCCTAGTAAATGCGAATGCGGTTGAACACCAATCAAACTAACATCATAATTTGCTCCATATTGACCATTCATGTTTTCATAAAATTGTTGAGCTGTAAAACTCTTCACTTGATTGGGGGGAATATGAAAACTACCCCATCCACCAGGTAAATTATTCGGTAAAACCCAGCCACTTTTTACTTCACGCACGATCGGATCATTTTCATCTTTAAAGAAAATATTCAATGAAGATTTATCTTTTTCTTCTGTCGGAAGAGGAGCATAATGTACTTGAATAAGTAAATCTGCACCTGCGGGAATAATCTCACCAATTCCTTCTGGATAAACCAAAGGAACATCACCAGGCACATAACCCCAAGAAAGATAAACCGCTTCGTCTATCCCGAAATCTCCAAAAGAAGAATATCCATATGCTGGAGTTTGTGCATCTTTTTGTGCTGCTTTTCCTGTAACATCATAACCGATTAACGTATGATGAACAGCTCTATTATTTCCTGGCCGAAACTCTATAGAAGCAATTTCCCTATCCTCAGTAAAATTCGTAGGAATCACAAATACTTGATAATCGTCTTGATTATTTCCTTCAATTGTATGTTCTTCTGCCATTTCAAGTACTAAATCAGGCGTACCTATTTGTGAACCAGTGGGAAAATTGGGAATATCTGGTTCATCTGCTGGGTCACCTTGCTCCATCCCTGTATCGACCCATTCCGCAATAAGATCAATTTGATCTTCTGTTAATACACGCTCATTTAATAATTTTCTAAACGTTGGATCAGGAGACCAAGGGGGCATGTATTTGATTTCAGTAACATACTTTATCATATTTCCCCAGCTTTTCACCTCTTCATAATTAGTAAGAGCAAGTGGAGCAATCTCGCCTGTTCTATGACAAGACGTACAGTTCTCATAGATGATAGGAGCAATGTCCTTTGAATAGGTTACTTGACCTGTTACGGTTGAAGAATAGGCAAAAAGAATGGCTATAAAAAAGGGTAGAAATCTCATATTCATTATTTTATTTCCACAAGATAAGTGCTTTTAAAAGGAGATAGGAAAGAATAGTATCGTTTTTCGACGAATTTGACTCAAGGAATGGTGGATTAGTTTAAAAGCGACATAAATTTAAGCAAGGTTTATTTAATTAAAAAGAGCAATGAACATAATGTGTCACATAAGTAGCTTTTAAAAAATTAAAGATTTTTCTCTTTATGAATTCTAGATGTGAACAGGATAAGATAATGCTAACAATTTTTAGAATATTATGAAAACATCTTATGAAACTTCTATTGAGATCGCTACTAAAATTGATGATGCACTAGAAGTAAGTTTAGATTTCTTAGTCGGTAAGTCTTCATTGATTGTTAAAGACGACTCTATGCTCGAACAGCTAGTAGACATCGCCTCCTTGCCACAGGCTAAAAGACTAGAACTTTTCAATGTGCTCGACGCTTACATTAGAGATTTTAAAAACCTCTAAAGCCTACGCTACTAAATAAAAGTCCCACCCAAATGAGGCTTTTTATATTATTTAAATTTTTTCTCTATAATTATCGCATCACGGAATAATTTGAAAATATACCAACAAGCTTCACATTCTGACTTAAATTTTTTCACATCATTTTTACCTCCTCTCTCATCAAAATAGAAAACTTCCCATGTATCATAGGAATTATATAAAATAATAGTATCAGAGATTAAATCTCCTTGTAAATTGTATCTTTGAGAAGCTACTCCTAATTGTTGCAATTCTAAATCTAATTCTTTACAATTCATATTATTTGATTGTCGTTATTATTCCTCTTTTCAATAAAGTCTTCACAGAAACTGGTGATAAATACTGTTTACCTAAACCTAATTTTCCGAAAGCAGGTGCAATAGTTGAAGACTGAACTTCAAACGGTTTAAGAACTTTATATGCATTATAGGTTCCTGTATTTCCTGGAGGTAATGCTCTCATATCTAATGGAGTTCCATGTGGAGAAAGGTATTTACCAAAATCTTCACCAAATCTATCAATCCTAGTGCCTGGATATAAAATCTCATTACTCCATTTTCCTAATGCTCCATCATTTCTTGGATAATACGGATTTACTGATTTTGTTCCAGAATTAGCAACAACAGATTGTGTAGATGATAGATCGCTATACCCTGTTGAGGTATGTGTTACCTCATAAGATTTAACATTTGTGCCAGTGTCTCCAAAAAATGGATAGAATTTCTTTCCGTCTCCAGTTTGTATAGTAGTCAGTATGCTAGTGATTTTTCCAATCACTAAAGCACTAGCCACGGCCATAGTTCCACCAGCAGAAAATCCATTTACAAAACCAAGCGTTCCTGCTCCAGCGCCAGAATCTAACGCTTCCATAACAGATGCATCATTAAAGTAAAATGCGTTTGCTGTCCCTCTTAAAAACTCCTCAGATGCAAGAGAACCAGCTCCAACAATCGCACCGTTCACAGCAACTGCCGATAATGAGGTTAATCCCGATCCTAAGACACCACCTATTGCACCTCCAGTTGCGGCTCCAACAGCTCCTGCTGCAGCTCCTATTCCAAATGCTACCAATCCATCTTGAAAATTTCCAATGTTTCCCCATTGTTGATAAACATTAAATGCACCGCCAAACCCTGCACCTGCGACTATATGCCAAATATCACCTAAAGGATCTGCTTTAAAAATTGGATTATTTCCCATCGCGCTAAACGGAGTCTCAGAATATAAGGCTTCTGCTTTCGGATCTACTTGCAACCACCTCTACCCATACTTTCTCTCTCTTCTTCTCT
>CAYOIL010000196.1:3927-7801 GCA_964403985.1 uncultured Saprospiraceae bacterium | reverse complement strand
ACATTCAAGTGTTCAATACCATCAAGGACTTGATTATCTAAAATAATACCAGCACCATTTTCATGGATTACATGCACAACAACAGGAATTGTT
The DNA here is from genome assembly GCA_964403985.1 of uncultured Saprospiraceae bacterium. Classification (GTDB taxonomy): domain Bacteria; phylum Bacteroidota; class Bacteroidia; order Chitinophagales; family Saprospiraceae; genus JAHDFB01. The sequence continues at coordinate 7,708 of CAYOIL010000196.1, read as the reverse complement.
AACGCTTGCAACAATTTTTCCGAACTAAGCTTATTTTTAGAATGATACAGTTGGCTTTCTATCAATTCATGGGTAGACTTGTAAAATGGATCATCGTTTAACTTTTGATAGTGCAATTGATCTGTCAAACAGCTATTGAAAAAAGAATCATTATCCTGCTGAGCTATTATTAAGACAGGAATAATAATGCAAAGTAATAAGTTGGCTATATCTTTCATTTTCTAGCTTTTGGGCTGATCCCTTTTGGGATAGTAATTAATCTATCATCTCACCTTTTAGTTCTATACCATTAATGACGTAAATTTATTGACATGGGTTGGTAGATAATAGTTTAATCTAGATAACATATTTTTTTTGGGCTTGAGCCCAAAAAATAAAGCTAAACTCAAATTTAAAATATCTCTTATACAAAAATCTGTTTTTTGCGTAATGCAAAGCACTTTAAAGCTTTTGGGTTTAACCCAAAAAGAATACATTTACCTATTGTCTTTAAAATAAAGATGAAGGCTATTCTAGTAAGAAACAACCTTGTATAATTAAGAATAAAAGACTTACGTTATGAGATTAATCTAGCTTTAAGACCTGTAAAAATGCCTTTTGCGGTACTTCAACATTCCCTATATTTCGCATTTTTTTCTTTCCTTTCTTTTGCTTTTCAAGTAACTTCCTTTTCCTCGTGATATCACCACCATAACACTTTGCAGTTACATCCTTTCTCAAAGCTGAGATTGTTTCTCTTGCAATAATTTTCGCTCCTATAGCTGCTTGAATAGCAATTAAAAACTGTTGACGCGGAAGTAGTTCTTTCAACTTTTTACAAATCTTTCTTCCGAAAGAATCCGCTTTGTCTCTATGTACTAGTGAGGATAAAGCATCTACTGACTCTCCATTCAACTTTATATCAAGTTTTACAAGATCACTAGCTTTGTAAGATGTAGGATGATAATCGAAAGAAGCATATCCTCTTGAAATTGATTTCAATCGATCATAAAAGTCAAATACAATTTCGGCAAGTGGCAATTCGAAACTTAATTCTACCCTTTCAGTTGTAAGGTAAGTTTGCTTTGTTAAAGTCCCTCTTTTTTCCATACATAGAGACATAATTGTTCCTATATATTCAGGTTTGGAAATGATCTGTGCATTAATATATGGCTCTTCTACCCTATCAAGCATTGTAGGATCAGGAAGGTCATTTGGTGTATTAATTAGCATCTTTTCACCTTTCTTAGTGTAAGCAAAATAAGATACGTTTGGTACGGTAGTAATGACTTCTTGATTAAACTCTCTTGATAATCGTTCTTGAATAATTTCAAGGTGTAACATCCCTAAAAATCCACATCTAAATCCGAAACCCAATGCTATTGAAGTCTCCGGCTCAAAAACCAAAGAAGCATCATTCAATTGTAATTTCTCTAGACTATCTCTTAAATCCTCAAAATCATCATTATCAATAGGGAAGATTCCAGCAAATACCATCGGCTTCACTAATTCGAAACCATCAATTCCTTTTTCACACGGATTACTTAAAGTAGTAATTGTATCCCCTACTTTAATTTCACTTGATGTTTTAATTCCGGTAATTATATAGCCTACATCTCCTGCTCTTAGCTGCTTTTTGGGGACCAAATCTAATTGTAATATACCTACTTCATCAGCATTATAATCATTTTCAGTATTTACAAATAAAACTCTATCTCCTTTATTAATTACGCCATTCAAGATTCTAAAATATGCAATTACACCTCTAAATGGATTGAAAACAGAATCAAAAATCAAAGCTTGCAAAGGCGCTTCTGTATCTCCACTTGGAGCTGGAACACGATCTACAATAGCATTCATAATATCTTGGATCCCTATTCCTGTCTTTCCACTAGCCAATACGATATCTTCTTTTTCACAGCCTATCAAATCAATCACTTGGTCACTTACTTCTTCGATCATAGCCGATTCCATATCTACTTTATTCAATACTGGAATAATCTCTAAATCGTGCTCGATAGCTAAGTAAAGATTTGAAATTGTTTGGGCTTGGATACCTTGAGAAGCATCGACAAGCAATAAAGCTCCTTCGCATGCAGCAATCGACCTAGATACCTCATATGAAAAATCTACGTGACCTGGAGTATCAATCAAATTGAAAGTATATTTTACACCATCTGTATGATTGTAATAGATTTGAATAGCATGAGATTTTATAGTAATACCACGCTCTCTTTCTATATCCATATCGTCTAATGCCTGATTGGTCATGTCCCGCTCAGAAATAGTTTGAGTAAATTCTAGCAAACGATCCGAAAGTGTTGATTTTCCATGATCAATATGCGCTATAACACAAAAATTCCTTATCTCTTTCATATAAGCGCAAATATACTCTGAACAATGTTATTGACTAACATTTCAATGACTTAATAACAAGAATAATTATATTTATCCTCAAATTTACTTTCCCACATTCGAATTTACTTAAAATATAGTGTAAAAATATAGTACAAACATGTTTGAATTTACTGGACCCTATATAAACCCTCAATCAGCTATCTACTACAACGGTGTTGTTGTTCCTAAAGATATACTTGAACAGATTAAAACTCTTGACAACAAACGATTTATAGTCCACATAAATGATACATTGGAATACCCAGGCACACCTGTACCTATAGAAAAAGGAGTATCTATTATACTAATTAATAAATCAAGATCAAAAAAATTAAAACTTGAATTAAATCAAGATATACATATTAAACTTGTTCCAGACACAAGTAAATACGGAATGCCACTTCCCCCTGAATTCAAAGAAGTATTAGATGTAGATCACGATGGTAGAGCGTATTTAGAATCTTTGACTCCTGGCAAAATCCGGAACCTAATTTACCTTGTTGCTAAAGTTAAAAACCCAAACAAAAGGATAGAAAAAGCTGTAGTAATTATGGAACATTTAAGGATAAACAAAGGTAAACTAGATTTCAAGATGTTGAATATGGCTTTCAAGGAATATAATCAACGGTAATAAACTACATTCGTTTATGAAAACAATCTTTCTATACGCAGTGGTTGTTTTGTTGCTTTCTATAAGCAAAATATTGTGGAATTTAGTTTTGAAAAAGGAAATGATATATCTGAAAAAATAATTATTTCTGTGGCTTTCGCCCAAATGAAAAGTAGTAAAGCTTAACTACTTAGTTCCCAATTCCAAATCTTTTAAGTGGATTCTCTGGGAGTTTTGGAAGTAAAGTAATTTGAATCCCTTCATATATACATTCCCACATGCGCCTAAAATTAGAGTGTTTCGGGTCATGCATTATATCCACTTTAGCAATTTTTGGGCTCCGACCCTTTCTATTATTTTGTCTTAAAATAAAATTATTCAATACTAATCGAAAAGGATCTCTTATACCAGTTGTTCTTTCTTCTACATACTCCGTTTTCAATCCTTTGTAATAAAATTCGAGCTGACCTTGAGATCGATATTTATTTGCTTTAATATCAAATCTTAATTCATCCAATTCGCCTTTTTTTATCCGAACAGCAGTAAGATCTTCAAGCATTCTATTCACATTTTGAAAATCTAATCCTTTTAAATCGCCTTTAAAATCATAAGAATTCTGTTTATCAATCATATTGAAATTCAAAGTTAAGTGCAATAATCCTTCATCCATTAACATGCCTGTAAAATTAGACTTCAATATAACGTTTGATTCTAATTTAGACTTAATATTAGTGAAGTTTGATATAGTACCATTTACACTTGAAATATGAATGCTTCCATTGTCGATTCTTCTTT
>CAYOIL010000196.1:0-3917 GCA_964403985.1 uncultured Saprospiraceae bacterium | reverse complement strand
CCACGCAAATCATACCGGACATAAGAGTTTTTAATGTCGATTAATGGGAAGTCCACTTTTGCTTCTAGATTCTTTATAAGTTGGCTAATAAGCAGTTTATTATTCTGTGTTACATCAGCATTCATATCCGAATATATAATCAACTTTGCATTGTTCACTAAGACATTGTCAGCTTTTAATATATTTTGATTGTTATAATAATCAATTACTTTACCATTTAGTACACAGCTTCCTATTTCCAATTCATAAATTGTATTTTGAAGATGTTTATTTACGGTAAGTTGGGAACGGGTTTTCTTAGATTTCAGCATTATGCCTTGTAAACTAACTTGATTTTGGCTTATTTCGATTTCCCCAGTATTTACATTGTAGTAAGAATTATCGAAATAAGAAGCATTGGTTGCTTTCATATTGTAAAATCCATAACTATGGCTTTTAGCTCCTATTACAAGGTCTTTTGTCGTCAGACTAAGATTGTTTACAACAGAAATTATTGATTTTTTTATAGAAGAGAAAATTGTTACCTTCTCGCTATTTACCCGTAAATTTTTAATTGAAAAATCTATTGATTCGTTTTCATCTATTGTTTTAAGGTCATCTTGTATTTCGATTTTTTTAGCATTTATTTTGATGGCATTAAATGAAAAATCATCTCCTATATTTTCGATATCTACTTGGGTAGAGATACTTTTTAAATCAGCTAGAAACTGAATACTTTTATCTTGATAGAATACATTCTTTATTAATAATTTTTTGTTTGAATAGCTCACTTCTTTAACAAACAATGGTTTATTTCTAAAACTGAGTTTATTCTCTCGGATCAAAAGATCTGGATTTGAATATTGAAATTTATTATTCTTAAATGCAAAAACCACTTCATCGAGTTTAAAAAGTCCTCCATCAAATTTCACATGACCAACTTGAGGAACATTTTTAAGATCAGCTTTACCCAAATGAATTATCAACTTATTGCATTTGACACTCTTGATCATCTCATTTTTCTTTGCAATTATGTTTCTAAAGTTTTCATAATTTGCTTCTATACTATCAAGAAAGATTTCAATCGTGTCCGCTTTTAATATTTTAGTAGCATTTACTTTCATCCAGTCAATGCCATTCATTTCGATAGATGATGCATTTAAATATTGTGCATTTGGTTGATCTGGAAACAAATAAGCTTGAATATCAGCATTTAATAAACGGAGTTCACCGTTCTCATAACTGACTTGAATAGAATCAGCAGGAAAATCAATTTCTGAAATTTTGGATTGAATAGCATTTTGAATGATATCATCACCCTTCAGGTTCCAATAGAAATATGCTGCTAATCCACAGATTAACAGAACAACAAACCCAATAAGTATTTTTATAAAATTAATTTTTTTAGTTCTAATTACTTAACAATAACTAGTTTTCGAATTGTTTTATTTGAATTTTGGGTATTTTCAATTTCAATAAAATATTGACCTGCATAGATTCCAGAAACATCTATATTAATAGAATTATCTTGAAAAATGTTCTTTTTCAATAATACTCTTCCTTGTAGATCTATAACCTTTACTAGGCCTATTATTGCTTCGTCAAAATTCACAAAGAATTCATGTGAAGCAGGATTGGGGAAGATCTCTACTTGATCGAATTCTAAATTTTCATTGCTACTTACATTGAATATTCCTTTTCCAATAGAATAATCACCAGGAAGAGCATTTTCTAATTCTATGGTACCAGCACCATCATTCGGATTAAATTTCAGTAAATCAGCATTAGTTGGTTCCCAAGCAATAGATGCATCCGGTCGATAGAAGAGTAAAATTGAATCTTCACTAATAGTTGTTAAAGGATAATCAAGATCATTCGGATTTTTCCCTTTGTATGGAAATCTCAAAGTCATACTGTAATCTCCAGCAAAATCTCCTAATACTCTCCAATAATGCTTATCAGTAAGTTCCAATTCTCCTTCAACTAAATTATTGTCTGGTTTACCCAATACATGTTCCACCCTAACATTTAGATCTTCTGTTAAGCTTTCCAACTTGAAAATTATATCGGTTCGATCAAATGCTTGTGTCCCTGTAGAAGTTAACACATTGTCATGAGCTAGTCGGGCTTGATTTAGTAAATTGTCTCGATTGAAAACAACTCTTTTGACATCAAATCCAGTAACAACGTTAACTTCTGAAAATTGTCCTGCAGCCTCAATCATTTGCATATCAACTTCACCATTGTAACCATATAAATGAAGGCTAAGAGGTGTTTCATTATGAAATATAGAAGTTCCATATAATTTTTGCTGAATATATACAGTACTTTCATATGTACCATTACCCATATCAGTTGTGCTAACTGAGTCTTCCACAAAAACAGAAAATCCTGGATTAAGAATCCATGCATCAAAAAATGGTTTCATATCCATTCCAGTAGTTTCTGTAATTTGGTCTTGAAATTTCTGTGCATCTAAATGACTGTAAGCATAATTTTCAAGAATTGAAGTCATTCCTTTACTAAATAATGTATCTCCTAAGTATCCTCTTAAATTGTGAATTACACTAGCTCCTTTTCTGTAGGTATGTGTCCCATACGTAAATTCATTTGGCATACCAGACAAAGCACGAAACTGTTCATCGTCAATGTGCGCACTTTTTAAAACATAGTTATGATTAGATTTAACTACTTCTAGAAACTCTTCTTTTCCATAAAGACATTCTGATGTAAGATGAGCCCCATATTCTGCCGGTCCTTCTTTTATCCACATATCTCTCTCTGTACTCAGTGTTATTAGGTTTCCAAACCAATTATGAGTCAATTCATGAGACATCAATCTGTTATTTGTTACTGCATTCCCATTTATTGAGTTAATAGGATAGGCAATATGCGTAGGATGTTCCATTGCTCCAACTGTCGTAGCTACATATCCTACTCTTTCCCATACATAAGGACCGTACCAACTTTCAATACAATCTAAAGCGGCAGGCAGGTTTCCCATAGAACCTTTCATTGCTGAACTATCTTGAGGTTTTGCCATTAACTTAATATCAATATCACCATAAACACCTTCGTGAGTACTCCACATTGTATGATAATCAGCTATAGAAATACTTGTTTGATAAGTCGTTATTTCTTGATCCATCGCATACGTTGTTGTAGTTGTTCCATCTCCATTGTCAATTACACTTAATTCCGTTCCCACCGCATGAGCATTAATAGACGAACTATGTTTCATTATAATTTCATAAGTTGATCGCTCTTTAAAATTATCAAAACATGGAAACCATCCACGACCATAATTATGTGGATTAGAAACTAATCCAATACCAAGATTATATATATATCCACTTTCATAAACTAAGCCACCAAATCCAGAAGCATCTCTGGTAGGATTTCCTTGATAAAAAACATGGACTTCTATTTCTTCACCTGTATCAACTGCGTTAGGAAGATCAAGAAAAATTTGAAACCCATCATAAGAAAAAGTAGCTATCTCACCATTGACCATTACACTGTCGACAGTAAGATCTAGTAAATCTAGAGTCATTTTATTCATCCCATCCATTTTAGACGTAGCAAAAACAATAGTATTAGCGCTCAAAAAAGGTGGTGCCGTAAGATCTGCTGAAATTTTGTAATGAATAATATCGAATGTATCACTACGTAACCCATCCGTATCAATTGGGGCAGGTGGCAAAAAGCCTGGAGCAGTAACATGATCTGGAATTTCACCATGACATGAAACGGGATAATCTATGTGTTGATCTGTTTGGGTGTACCCAAAAAAAACAGTAAAAATAAAACTCAATGAACAAACAAACCTTTTCATAATTCCAATTATTTGAGTTAAAATTAAATATTTTTTATGAGTATAAAAGTTAATGAAAGACTGAAACAACGTTTTCTTGAATTAAACCGTTACATTATTAACT
>CAYOIL010000195.1:0-7814 GCA_964403985.1 uncultured Saprospiraceae bacterium | reverse complement strand
ATTATAAAGTTTTATCAAACTTAAGTACCAGTCTAGTTTTTTGGGGGAACTACAAGTCAGCACAACTAATTTCGCCGATCCGTTAAAACCAAGTAAAAATATATCTAAATAGGAAGATTAAAATACCATAGATAATATTGGAGGGAAGTTTGGAAAATCACAACTGGTGAATTACAACGCAGAATAGTGTTACCTGTGGTCTTGTTATGTTATGATTAGCTTTCAAATTGTATATTTAAAACTAAACAGGAAACTCAACTTATTTTTTTCTAAAAAGTTGTTTTGTAATCACTACTCACATCACTCATCCAAAACCATCTTCATCTTAGCAATCCGATCTTCTAATTTTTCTGTTGACATCTTAGCACGCAACCTGTCCACTACAATAGGAAAAGAAAATGGCGTCGCGCCATTCGGCTTACTCACAATAAATGTACTTTTCCTTATCCTGTCCAAGGCCGAACGCATCCTTGCCTCCTCCAATTGAAAAGTCATCACTTCATCAAAAGTCTGTTGATAGAGCAGGTTGTCCGGCTCATACTTTTCAAATACATCAAATAATAACTGTGACGATGATTGCAAATGTCGATCTTTCTTTGCCGCTCCCGGAAAACCTGTAAATATCAAACCACTAATCCTCGATATATCTCGAAACTGACGCCTAGACATCTCAGCCGCATTGATACTTCCCTGGATATTCAATTCCAAATCCTTCGTATGAAACAAATCTGGTGTCATGATTTTGTCAATATCAATTGGCTGGTCACTCAATAATTCTACTCCGTAATCATTCATCGCTATCGTAAAACTAATCGGCTTTATATCGCCTATTCGCTTAGCAATCAAAACACCCAAGCCTTCATGAACATATCTTCCTTCATAGGGATACATAATTAAATGATAGCCCTCTTTATCATTGAAATATTCCACTAAAAATTCATTCTTTCTTGGAACAAAAGACTTTTCTTGTTGAAGTAAAAACAAAGGTAATAGAGCCTTCATTTCAATTTGTTGATCTTCAGGACTCGCATAAAAACTATCATATTCATCACGAAGAACTTCGGATAAATTACTTGACAATGGCATTCTTCCTCCCATAAAAGACGGAACTCTACCAGTCTTTTTAGTTGTCTTTTTCACATACATCGTCATCTCTTTGATCCGAACAAATTCCAAATTTCTACCACTAAACCAAAACACATCACCACTTGTCAATTGACTAGCAAACCATTCTTCTACCGATCCTATTTTCTTTCCCCTCATAAAAGCAATATTGATCATCGAAGTACTTGTGATTGTGCCTATACTCATTCTATGCCTTTGAGCAATTTTTCGACTCGTCACTTTATAAACCCCATCTTCTATTACTACTTTTTTATATTCATCATAAGCATCAAGCGAACTACCTCCATAGACCAAAAAGCTTAGACACCATGTCCACTCTTCTTCTGTCATAGAATCCATACAAAATGTAGATTTTACCTCTGGATAAATCTCCTCAGGACGAAATCCTTCAGAAACAGCTAAGGTCATCAGATATTGAATCAATACGTCAAAAGATCGAATATATGGAATCCTATTCTCCACTTCACCAGTCATAATTGCCTTTCTCAAAGCTCCACTTTCAATAATTTCTAAAGAATGTGTTGGTAAAAAATAAATCTTAGAAGTTGCACCAGGGGAATGACCACTTCTTCCAGCACGTTGCAAAAATCGAGCGACTCCTTTGGGGGAACCCACCTGAACAATTGTTTCAACAGGTCGAAAATCAACTCCTAGATCAAGACTCGATGTACAGACTACTGCCTTTATCGTCTCACTATGCAAGGCATCCTCCACCCATTCCCGCAGATGACGAGCAATTGATCCATGATGCATAGCAATAATTCCTGCTAATTCAGGCGCACAATCCAGTATGCGCTGATACCATATTTCACACAAAGCTCTGGTATTAATGAAAATCAAAGTCGAACGACTATTTTTTATGATAGGAATTAATTTGTCGATCATTCGAATCCCCAAATGACCAGCCCACGGAAAACGTTCAATTTCATCGGGAAGTAAGGTCTCGACAATTATTTTCTTTTTGATTTTTGAACGGATTAAAACACCTTTGGAAGCAAGGTTTTTACCCAATAATACCTCCATGCTCTCCTCCATATTTCCTATCGTCGCTGAAATTCCCCATATCCGTAAGCTTTTACTTATTGTCTTAAATCGCGACAATGCTAACTCCACTTGAACCCCTCTTTTGCTACCAATTAATTCATGCCACTCATCAACAATAACAGCTTTTAATTGACGGAAAAATTTGGGGTAACCCTTGGTGGCCAATAAAATATGAATACTCTCGGGTGTGGTGATAAGAATATCGGGCGGATCTTTCATTTGCTTTTTACGTTCAGCAGTAGAAGTATCTCCAGATCGAATGCCCACTGTCCAGTCTAGACCCATTCCTTCTATTGCGCGTACAGCTGAATTGTGAATTTCCTTCGTAAGTGCTCGAATAGGACTCACCCAAATTGCTTTTAATCCTTTCTTTTTTAAATGATTGTGATTGCAAATGATAGGAAGTAGCATGGAATATGTTTTTCCGCTACCAGTAGGCGCATTTATTATTCCATTCTTGCCAACGGAATATGCTCGCCATGCTTGAGCTTGAAAAGGAAAAACTGTCCACCCTTGTTCTCCGAACCACAGCTCGGCTTGACTCATTATTTGTGGAAGTTTTCTTTTTGTCATACTGTAGTGGGTATCATATTGTTTCGATATATAAAGAAAGCTCAGTCTCTAGGACTAAAGTGCAATAAATATATTCTCTTTTTATGTAACTAAATTTTCTACCGCTTGTTTCATACCTTTGGACCTATAAATATACTAATGACGAAAAATGTAACAGCCCAAGCTTGGAAAGTTGAAATATTATGGTGGATAGTCACTGCAATAATTTGCGTTCTTGTTATGCTACCAATCTATACGACAACTCCAGATTTTCCATTGATAAAATTCAATATAATATATATAGTGCTTGCAATAACTTACACAAGATATATTTTTCTCCTTCGCTACACGCCTGTTGCTTGGTCGATTCCATTTAAAATAGTGATTCCTTGTACAGCACTTATTGTTTTTGTATTGATGGGAGATGGTTTAATGCAGCTGCAAAATATGCTAGATGAAGATGGATTTTTGACTTTTTTAAGTCATCTTGATGGAGATACTGCACAGTCAATGTATCGATATATTCGATCGGAATATTTCTTTTTTGGGGTAACATGTGTGATAGGTGCAATTTTACTGCCTATACGTATGATTGTCAGTATTTGGAGACAGAAAAATCGAGGAACAATTTAAAATCAAAACATGTATACGGACGCTCAACAACGGTCTTTTTTTGAAAGGAGTAAACAATTTTTATTGGATGGGTCAGGCCCAAAAGAATTGGATGACTTACGTCAAATACTCGAGTTTCATGAATGGAAGTATTACGTACAGAACAATCCCGTCTTGAGTGATTATGAATACGATTTATTGTTTAAGCAACTCCAAAGTATTGAAGCTGCTCATCCAGAATTGATTACTGCTGATTCACCTACAATGCGGGTTTCTCAGGATTTGACGGATGAATTTAGCAAGGTAAAACACCTTACACCAATGTTATCTCTCGATAATAGTTATAATGCAGAAGATCTAGAAGATTTTGCTAAGTCGGTGCGAAAAGTAACTGGTGAAGAAGATTTAGTTTTCTCCGTAGAACCGAAATTTGATGGCGGAAGTATAGCACTTGTGTATGAAAATGATTTTCTAGTTCGAGCGGCTACAAGAGGTGATGGTTCGATGGGTGAAGAAATGACGCCTAATGCAAAAACGATAAAATCAATTCCATTAAAAGCTGCTTTTTCTAAGTATGGAATAAGAAAAGCAGAATTAAGAGGTGAAGCGGTAATCAGGAAAGATAAATTTGATAAAGTAAATAAAGAGAGAGAAAAAAACCAACAAGTAGTCTTTGCCAATCCTAGAAATGCTGCAACTGGCGGTCTACGAATGAAAGACCCCAATGAAACAGCAAAAAGAGGAATCGATGTTTTCGTATTCCAGTTGTCTTTTGCTGGAGACGAAAATGATACCAATATATTAAATACCTTAGGATCACATTCCAAAGCGATTTCCATATTAAAGGAACTTGGGTTTAAAGTGCCTGACAATTCATTTGGTGTATATAAAACCGTTCAAGAGGTTTCCGCTCATTGTATAAAGTGGGAACAAGAAAGGGAAAAATATCAATACGAAATTGATGGAATGGTTGTAAAAGTTGATGATTTTCAATTACAAGAAATTGCAGGATCAACACAGCATCATCCACGATGGGCGATAGCCTATAAGTTTAAGGCAAAACAAGCAACAAGTACTCTTGAGAAAGTAGATTATCAAGTAGGAAAAACAGGCTTTATTACTCCAGTAGCGAAGATCACTCCAGTAGCACTTGCTGGTGTTACTATTTCATCCATCTCGCTTCATAATGAAGAATTTATTCAATCGAAAGACATACGTTTGAATGACACCGTTCTCGTAGAAAGAGCTGGAGATGTTATTCCTTACATTGTGAAGTCAATGGAGGAATTAAGAAACGGAAAAGAAATACCTATTGATTTTCCTAGCCATTGCCCTTCTTGTGAAAGCGAATTAATAAAGGCTGAAGGAGAAGCAAAGTGGAGATGTGTTAATCCTAGTTGTGAAGCCCAAGCATTGCAACGTATGATTTTTCATGTGTCCAAAGAAGCGATGAATATCGATGGTTTTGGGAAGTCATATGTTGAAAGATTTTACGAAAATGGCTGGTTGAGAAACTTAGCAGACATTTATAGGTTGGACTATGAAGCTATCGCAGGTCTAGAAGGTTTTGGACGTAGATCCGCTGAAAAATTAAAAGTCAATATTGATATAGCAAAGCGCAATCCGATTTACCGATTGTTGAATTCATTAAATATTCATCACTTAGGTAGAAAGGCAAGTAAAATTATAGCTGAAAGAATTGACCATGTTCTTGATCTGAAAGATTGGTCGGAAGAAGATTATACTTCCATAAAAGATATAGGGCCGATCGTTGCTCAAGAAGTAATGTCATACTTTTCTAATTCAGAAAACATAGGAATTTTAGAAGAAATGGAAAGCCTTGGTGTGAATATGCTTCAGACAGAGGATGATAGACCTATCGAAGTGGCAGAAGATGCAATATTCGCAGGAAAGACAATCTTATTTACTGGTTCTCTCCAACAGATGACAAGAAAAGAAGCTCAACAAAAAGCTGAATTGGCTGGGGCCAAAAATATAAGTGCAGTTAGTAGTAAATTAAACTTTTTAGTTGTAGGAGAAAAAGCAGGTTCAAAGCTTAAAAAAGCAGAAGCTATAGGCACTGTGACAATTCTTACAGAAGAGGATTTCCTTGCTATGACAAAATAATTATTTCAATATGCAACCCTTTCTAAAGCATCTCGTCTTTAGAATAACTACTCATAAATTTCAAACGTGGCAGGAATATCACCCCATATAATAGAAGATTGTATAAAGGGCAAACGAAAAGCACAAAACCAATTATATACGCAATACTGCGATGCGATGTATAATATATGTGTCAGAATGCTTAAAAATACAGTAGATGCTGAGGACATCCTCATAAAATCATTTACTGATGTCTTTAACAAACTAGAGCAATTTCGAATGGAAGCTTCGATAGGAGCTTGGATTAAAAGAATCGTAATTAATAATTGTATTACTTTTTTACGAGGCAAAAAAGCACTAGGTGAATGGGATGACAAACTGGATCCAGTTGATGAAGAACCTGCTGATGAATACGACATTGAGTATTCTGTAGATACCATAAAAGAAGCTATGTTGAAGCTTTCGCATGGATACAGAACAAGCATTAATCTATATCTTTTTGAAGGATTGGATCATGTTGAAATTTCGGAATATTTAAATATTTCCGTCTCTACCTCGAAGACGCAGTATCATCGAGCAAAGAAGAAATTGGTACAAATTTTAAAGACTTTAAAAGATTAATGATGGACGATAAATTGAAATCATTTATAAATGAAAATCGAAGCAGTTTCGATTCGGAAAAAGCCCCTAGTAACGCATGGGCAAAGGTTGAAAATAATTTGGGCTCGAGCCCAAAAAAAGGAAGTATCAGTCTTAAAAATATGTGGTTAATACTCGGCGGAACTTTACTTCTATTTGCAGTATTAAGTGTCGCAGGAAATAAATATATGTCAGTAGATGATAGTCAACAATATCAATATGCTGAAATTAAAGACGATGACTTTCAATCGATGCAAAAGCACTATCAACCCCTTTTGCAATCGACAGAGCAAAAATTTGTCAGTGAAGTGAATGCACCATCTGTTATGGATGAATTAACGGAACTTGATGAAGGTTTTGCTGAATTACAAAACGATTATCTCGGTAATGATGCAGTAAATAAAGAGATGATGTTGAGGTTGATGAAAGAAAATTATGAATTAAGGATTAAAATTTTAGAAATGGCAATGAAAAGAATCAATGAAAAGGCCGTTCCTACAACTTTAAATAAAGAAAAAAGAAATGAATACTAAAATAAAATTTTTCGGACTAATAGTTATGCTGTTTTGTGCAGTCACTGGTCAATCATTTGATAAATATGATTTAACAAAAACCATATCACAAGAATATGATCTTCGTGCAGATGGTACACTCGATATCTACAATAAATACGGTAAGGTAGATATTAAAACTTGGGATAAACAAGTCGCTAAAATTGATATTGTTATCAAAGTTGATGCTCGTAATGATAAGAAAGCTCAAGAAATGATGGATCGTATTGATGTTGTTTTTACTAATAAACCAGATTATGTTTCAGCAAAAACTACTTTTTCTGAAGATAGGAAAGTGAGTTATCAAAATAGCTACAATGCTGAGTATACCATAGATTATACGATTTACATGCCTAAGAATGCACATCTTAAAATTTTCAATAAATACGGAAACACTGAGATTGAAGCATTGGATAAGAGTGTAGCTGCTGAAATTAAATATGGTGACCTTTCAATGGACAATGTAATTGGCGATGTTGATTTGCAATTAGGTTACGGAAATGCCAAAATGAAAGACATGGCTAGCCTTACTGCACAAGTTAAATATTCAAATGTTGAAGCAGGAAATACTGGTGATTTAAAAATGGATTCTAAATATTCTCAGTTTGAATTTAATGATTTAGGAGATGCTTCTATTCAGTCAAAATATGATACGTATTCCATTAGTAAAGTGAAAAAATTAAGCAATGATGGAAAGTATGATGATTTTGATATCAAAGAAGCTGAGGCGGTAAATTTTGAGACAAAATATACTGATATTGAAATTGACTTCTTGCACTATGGGATTGAAGTTGAGCAGAAATATGGCGATGTGGAAATAAAAGAATTAGGTTCTAAGGCAGATTATTTAACATTTAATCTTGAATATACCGATGTTACAGTTAGAAGAATGAATACTGGTTATTCACTAGACATGGAAGGAGAACATTCCGATTATAAAATCCATTCTGATTTTAGTACAACTTACCATTCAGACGAAGATGAATGTTGTGATATTGAAGTAAAAGGTAACTATGGAAATGGTCAAACTAAGATTTATGCTAAGTTAGATTACGGGCATTTGAAGTTATTGTAAGAAAGTAATTGATGTAAATTTAAATAGAGGAACCTACTTCAATTTTTTTGAGGTAGGTTTTTTTATGGGATGTAGAAAAGCACTTATTCAGTTGCCTTTACCTCTTGTCC
>CAYOIL010000194.1:0-7850 GCA_964403985.1 uncultured Saprospiraceae bacterium | reverse complement strand
ACTAAAAGCAAATACCCTATTGAAATCAATCTCATTATTTTGTTTTTTTTGCCGAATTATGCATTAAGCTTTCGTCATGAGAGCATAAAATACAAATAGAATGGTAGCTCAACAGTTCTTTTGAAGTGCATATGAGATCAATTTCATTGCAAGCATCTAAATAGCTGCTGTTTCTATTATTAAAGCATTTTGAGCTCTTAAATGATATCCTATTGTATATTTCGAGTTTAATTAAATAATACAACACAAATATGAGGTCACATCAAAGAAATATGACTATATAAAAAATCCTATTGACTGTAAAAATGGGAAAAACTAAAAATCTACTCGAAATTTCTCTGGAGTGATTCCAACATGTCTTTTGAAATATTTATAGAAATTAGATGTTTCTTCAAAACCGGCTTTATAAGCAATTTCTTTTATGGGAAATGGCGTATTTATCAACATCCTTTTTATTTGCTTAATAGCAATTTCATCGATAAATTGCTTTGCACTTTTATTAACAATTGATCTACTTATCGTATTTAAAGTTTTTGTACTTATGAATAACTTATTAGCATAATATAGTACTCGCTTAGACTGAAAAACTTCTTGTTCAATTAAGGTTTGAAATTCAATGAATTCAGCTAAATATTTTTTGCTATTTAAAACATCACTCCCTTCAGATTTTATTCTAAATAATTTAGTAATTAGAATATGAAGTTCACTTCTTATTATACCTAAAGTATAATCATCCATCACTTTAAAATATTCAGTTTGGATTCTCTCTAAAATTTCCTGGATCAATTTAAATCCATTTTTCTCTAACTGTACTTTTGGGACATCTAGTAATTCATTGAATAGTTGCAACGTTTTTAATGCTTCTTGTTTTTCTAAATAACTTACAAGAAAATCATCAGTAATTAATAAAACATAACCTTTTAGACTTTCACTCTTTTGAAACTTATGAATTTGATCTTTACGTATCGTCAATAAAGACCCTTTCTTTAGGTTGTAATTTTTAAAGTCTATGAAGTGAGAACCATTTCCTTCAGTAACAAATAACAGCAAGTAAAAATCAACCCTATGAATTTCTTCTACATTATGATCAAGATCTTTTCTTTTATATAAATCTTCAAGTAATAATAAATCAAAAGATGATTTAGGATTTATGGTATTTTTAAAAAATACTTTTACAGTTTTTTCAGTCGACATAACTGCCTTTTAGTACTTAATTATTTTAGCAAAAGCAGTTTCTTCTTTGTCATAACAGCGTATGACATACATTCCACTTTTTAATCCTTCTACATTCAAATAAAGATTATCAGTAGAACTCATCATTGAAGTTAAAACTTTATGACCTTGAAAATCATAAATCGCCAGCTTAAAATCTTTGTGTCCTGACCATTCTATAAAAACCTTATCCAGTATAGGATTTGGAAAAACAGATAGGTCATCAGAAGAAGAATCATTTTGGGTCCCAACCACATTTTGTATCTCAATCTTATACACTTTATCACTTACTGTTTGACTGCTTAACATTCCTCCTGCTATAAACTTTTGCTCTTCACTTATTTCTGCTATTCCTCTCAAATCCATTGGTATCTCATCGAAAACCATCTCATTCCAATATTCTGTATCGATTCGAGTATATAAGACTTTTTTAGATGTTGGAACTCCTCCTGTGCCATTGTATGCAATCCCATCATAGTTATATGTATTGGCACTTCCACCAATCCAATATAAGTTCTCCCCTGAAATTGTTGATGCTGCTCTATATGCTTTTACACTGTTGTCTGGCAAGGTAAAAGACCAATCAATTTCAGTGGGATCATCAGAATTAATAATTCCTTTTCTATATTGGCTTTGAGGACCAAAACCGAATCCTGAAGTTGCTCCTCCAAAATAGTAAATGGTATCTTCTACTATTACACCTGATGCTCCAAAACTTTTGTAACTATTACTATTCGGAGTAGGTGTCCCTGACATCCATTGGTCGAGCGCTGGATTATAAATTTGAACATCGGGAATATTTCCCATATCACTCCATCCAGTTATAACATAAATCAAACTATCCCTCCATACTGCTTGTACTTGATCATCAATAGCAATCGGGATATCCGCACCGTCATTTAAAAATTGATTATTCAAAATATCGTAACGATGCACTTTTGTTGAGGATAATTCTGTTTCATTTTCGAAAACATGATAGCCACCAATTACATAGATAATATCGCCTATTCTTGAAGCACCTGCAGCTACTTTGCCAAGTGTGTCTGGTAAATCGGCAAGTTGAATACTTTCATTTGATTCAATATTAAATCGAAAAGATCGAAGATGAATTCCACTATATTCTTTAGTTGAATCAATTCCGCCGAATGAAAAAAGAAATGGGACTTCATCGATAAAACCTTCACATACCGCATTGTTAGCAACTTTTTCAGGTAATTGTCCTACTTCTTGAATACTTATTTGGCTTACGCCCAAAGGGGATACGAGATAGCAAAAGAATAAAAACGAAAGTAATATTTTCATGTGGTAAATATAAAGAATGCTTTTTTAAAATTATTACCTTTAAAAATAATTTCAAGCTATATTTAAATCTTACGTTATGCAAAAAGTACTCTTAATTTTCGTTCTCGTTTTTACTGTTTGTAGCATTAAAGCTCAAGATGATAATCCAAAAAGTCAAAAGACATTTTACGGAGATTTTGTTATGGGACCTTACCTAATTCTTGACGGAACAATCTATGAAAGTGTATTTTTAAGGGGAATGCGACTAGGTTATGAAACAGAGAAAGGAATAGCAATAGGTGTTGAATATTTAGCTGGACATCAAGAAGATTTACAAGGACAACTAGGAACAACACATAGTGCTTTCGGAACGCTTAAATATTATAGAGTTAAGAAAGATGCAGATAATAGATTCCGGTGGTATGGTCTTGCCGGTGGAGGATTTATGGAATTCAAAGATTTTTCAGCTGATGTATATGGAATAGCATTCTATTTATCTTTGGGCTTGGAAATGAACTTTTCCGAAAATATAAAAGGGTTTTTAGAACCAAGGTATGTAAATACTGGTCTCATGAATGCAAATGGCACACATCAACTCGGTGTAATGTGGGGTGTAAGCGGAAGATTTTAAGTCTTTTTATTATATATCTCAAAAACCAGTTGCTTCGATTTACATATAGTTTGTCTTTATAATTCCATGCCCTTTGGGTTTAACCCAAATTTATTTTATTTTTATCATTGAATTCGAATGATACCCCTCAAAGTGGGAAATTCCATAATAGAAAGCGGTTTTATCACAAAATCACACTTCTTAAATTCATAAATTTCAAGTGAATTATTAATATTTCAACTGATTGTGTAGATTTAGGTAATGAATTACTTAATCAAGATGAATTTCAGCTTGCTATACAGGATAATCATCCTTTTTAGCCTAGTAATTTATTTTCCTATTTTGGGCTCTAGCCAACAATTCCCTTCCAAATTTCTTTCTCTAGAAGACGGTTTACCACAAAACATGTATAGAGTTGTTCAAGATGAGCAGGGATATATGTGGATACTTTCAAGTGATGCTATTGCAAGATACGATGGCTATAATTTTAATTTCTTTACTATTCAGGACGGGTTACCTGATAACGATGTTTTTAATTTTATACCAGATGTTCAAGGACGAAATTGGTTGATGAACAATAACAATCATTTTGCTTATCAACGCGGTGATTCTATCAAAACATTTGATATTCCGACAAAAGGCCGGTTAAACATTCTTAAGAAAGACTCAATAAGTACTGATATTTCAAACAATATATTGGTTAGGAGATTTTTTATTGATGATTCATATAAAGAAATCGAATTGCACAAATATTTATACGATTATATCTACCCCAACAATTCTAAAGACACATTGTCGAATTATGAACAGTTAATGATTCAAGATTCTCTTGGTAATCAAGTTGAAAAATATGATACTTATTATAGACATTTAACAGTTCAAAAATTACTAGATTTCTTTAATAAAAAAAATAAGTTTAGAGGTTTAACTAAAGATCTTTTAGTGGATAGCATGTTTTCTTCTACTACTTACCAAACTGTTTTTCAAGAATGTTTATATGATCAGACACTCCAATTTTTTACTGAGAACTACCACTTTACATTTGATAATGAATTTAATCTTATTAATAGCATTAGAATTAAAAACCCAGAGAATAGACTTATTAAAGCAGTATTAAAAGATATAAATGGTGATTATTGGCTTGTGAGTAAAGATGGGATATATATTTTGAATAAAAATTATATTCAAAATAAGATAAAATGGCTTCCGTATACTCAAGACATAAATATTCTTGGGATTAAAAAATATAAAAATCGACTTATCTTATATTCTTCTGACAACAATATATATTCTTATTCACAATCCAATAATAAGGTATATTTTTTGAATAAAATTTATGCAGCGCCTTCTACTAAATCAATTAGAAACTTAAAGCAGATAGAAATAATAAATGACGAGTTGTATTACGTATATCCTAAAAGAGAACTAAATTCTATTCCATTGGCTAAAAATGTTCAAGAAAATTCTACGTTAGTGGAAGATCTAATTTCACAATATGCCGGGGCATTGACAAAGTTATCTTACCAAGACACTTTACTATTCTTTACTAAAAGAAACAAAGTAGGTAGAATACATTTAAAAAGTAGAAAAACTTCAATTTTTTTCGAAGGTAGAAGCACAGATATTGATCACTCTGAAGGTACAACTTATTTAGCTGGAATTGACTCACTCTACATTTACAAAAATTCAAACTTAGAATTTAAAGTAGGATTTAAAGATATAAAGCAGGTAGTAGGAATTTCTAATCGTTCCTATGTTGTAATCAATAAAATGAATCAATGTTATTTTTGTACAGATATAGATTGTAATGAGATAAAAGAATTAAAGGGTAAAAAAGTAAAAGATTTATTGCTAATTGGAGATAATTATTGGTTCATATATAATAGAGGCGTAATTAAATCCAACTATATTCCAATGGAAGGATTTGTTTTAAAAAAGGATTATAAATTAGCTGAAATTCTAAATGTCAATCAAATAAATGACTTAATCATTAAAGACTCAATAGCCACAGTAGCTACTGACAAAGGTCTTTTTGAGTTCAATCACAATAAATTTAAAATAATACCAGATTCATTTCCACTTTTAATAGAAACTATTGAAACACCTGACAAAACCTATTCATACAGTTCAGAGATTATTCTTCCATATGATGAAAGAAGTTTGACAATTCATTGTTCTGCTTTGTCATTTAAAGATAATAAGCCAATTGAATATCATTATATAATGAAAGGAAATGATGACAAGATTACAAATACTATAAATAGTAAAATTCGATACACAAATCTTACCCCAGGTAATTATGAATTTGTTGTCTTTTCAATAAATGAATATGGAAGTAAAAGTAATACAAGGTCGTTTAATTTAAAGATAAAAAAACCTTGGTGGCAAACTTATATATTCTACTTGTTAACTCTTGGAATGATTTTAATAGGATTTTGGTATCTAGTAAAAAGAAGAATTAATAAAATCAAAGAAAAATCGAGAATTGAGCAAAAATTTGCTGAGCTAGAATTGAATGCTCTTCAATCACAAATGAACCCACATTTTGTATTTAATGCAATGTCTTCCATGCAAAATTTGATTCAACAAAAAGATTTTATTAATTCTGATTCTTACCTAGCTAAATTTTCAAGATTGATGCGAATGTATCTTGAAAGCTCGAAACAAAAGTATATTCCTATAAAAGATGAACTTGATATAATAGAGATTTATTTTTCATTAGAAAAGTTACGTTTTCAAGAGAAAATATCATTGAGGATAGAGAATAAACTCTCTAGTGAACTTTTAAATACAAAAATCCCATCTTCTTTAATCCAGCCTTTTATTGAAAATGCTATAAATCATGGCCTGTTTCATAAGCAAGAATCTGGAAAAATAATTCTAAGACTTTATGAAAAATCAAATGCTATATCTATTGAAATAGAAGATGATGGTGTCGGGAGGGCTAAATCAGAAGAAATTAATAAAGGCTTTTTTAAACCAAAATCAAGAGCAATTGGTATCATTGACGATAAAATTAAGGCAATTAAGAAGATGGATAATTATAACCTTAACTACGAAATAATTGACCTATATGATACACAGAATAAACCTTTAGGCACTAAAGTTATTGTACAAATCAATTTATAATTATGAACGAAATAAAAATTATAATAATTGATGACGAACGGTTGGCAAGAGAAAACCTTCGGTCGAAAATTCTTCAGTATTCTAATCAATTTAAAATAATAGGTGAAGCTCAAAATATTGAATTAGCTAAAGAATTGATTGATAATAAAAAACCAGATGCAATATTTTTAGATATTTCAATGCCACATGGAAGCGGCTTTGATTTATTAAATCAATTTAAGAAAATTGACTTCGATGTAATATTTGTAACTGCTTACAATCGCTTTGCAATACAAGCATTCAAATATTTTGCAATAGGTTATATATTAAAGCCAATAGAACTATCAGAATTAAATTCCATATTATCTCATTTGACTCAGAAAATTAATAACCCAAAAGAATCAGAAAATCTTTCTGAACTTATAAAATATATAAAAAATGAGCAAAACATTCCAATACTTGCTGTACCAGTTGAATCAGGATTTGAATTTGTAGAATCTGATAAAATCATGCATTTAGAAGCTAGTGATGGATATACTAACATTTACTTGAAAGATGATCAATCAATACTAAGTTCAAAATCATTAAGCTATTATGCTAATCTACTAGATAATCAATTTTTTATTCAAATTCATAGGTCATTTATAATTAATCTTAGCTACCTAAAAAAATACCACAAAATAGGATTTGTAACAATGAAAAATGGAGAAGAAATTCCAGTTTCAAAAACGAAAAGGAGTGAATTTAAAAATTTATTTCGTTAAAAACTTGTCATCAATAAATTTGACTGAGGCGAATAAATTTTTATAACTTCCTTCAAAAGTATAATCTTAAATACTCTAGAATAATTTGATCCAATTTTGGGATAAAAGAATAAACAATAAATTAG
Source organism: uncultured Saprospiraceae bacterium (assembly GCA_964403985.1). Taxonomy (GTDB): domain Bacteria; phylum Bacteroidota; class Bacteroidia; order Chitinophagales; family Saprospiraceae; genus JAHDFB01. The sequence continues at coordinate 750 of CAYOIL010000194.1, read as the reverse complement.
ATCATTTCAACGAAATAACCGACTTTTGAATGGATCAAAAATTAATATTTCGAAATTGATTTTTTAGTTGTACATTTAAGATAAGTGATAGGCTAAGAGCTATTAATGAAGTACTTTATTTTTACAGAACAGTAAAAAAGGAAAAAAATCAAGACTTGATCGTCTCAAGTCTAGACTTTGCAGTTCATTCAAGATTAAAAGTACATAATCAATTTAGCTGTATCGTTCCAAGTTAATTTACTTTTAAAATGCTAATGGGTTGTATTTTAATACTTCAAACCTATAATAAGTCTTATGTTTTTCTTTTGAATTCGCATGATCGACCTACAAAAAGCCCAAAATAGACCTTAAACGGGTGAAAACTCAAAGTGAATGCATATTGTGTTTATATAATATGTAAAGAAGCATGATGTTGTAAATAGATTTAAGAAAAGACTTTATCTTAATTGTTTCCAAGTTTTTTTTCCAAATTATATTATAAAAAAGAAAGTTATTAAGAAATGACATTTGGAAAGTCGAGAGCTTATTATAAAACAAGATATAAATCTTTGCAGTGAATAGTAAATAAAAAGCGCCCAACAACGTGAGTCAGTGTCGGACGCTTCAAGCTTAATGCTTGGATTTTAATATTTATTACTTATTCCTGTATAATTAATTTCTTAGTAAGATTAAGGTTTTCTGAATTTACTTGTATTATATAAATTCCGCTTCTTAAATCCTGACCAACTTCTGTTCGTAAGTTATTTTCTT
>CAYOIL010000193.1:0-7917 GCA_964403985.1 uncultured Saprospiraceae bacterium | reverse complement strand
TCTTTATACTTATTTTATCTGCGATTTAACTATTTATATCGTCTTACACTAATAAGACTTATTTATTTTTCTATACTCACATATTTTTTTTGATTTGAAGTCAAATATTTTGATATTTATACGTAAACAATTGATTTTCAAATAGATAAAATGTTAAAAAAAATTCCTTGGCTAAATTAAAATCTGTATTTATCTGTCAGAATTGTGGTCATTCGGCCTCAAAATGGTTAGGACAATGCCCTTCTTGTAGAGAATGGAATACTCTACATGAAGAAATTGTTTCAACCTCAAAAAAAAGCGAACAGAAAGTAAATTATAGTGCTTCTGGAGTGAAAAGTATTCCTTTAAATCTTAAGGATATAACCTCCATTTCTAGAGAAAGAATCATACTTGATGATACTGAAATAAATAGAGTATTGGGTGGAGGATTAGTTCCTGGCTCAATAAGCCTGATAGGTGGTCATCCAGGAATCGGAAAATCTACTTTACTACTTCAATTAGCACTTAAGGCTACAGGAAAAGTATTATATGTATCCGGTGAAGAAAGTGAGCAGCAAATAAGAATGAGAGCTGAAAGGATAGGAACAATTAAAGATAACTGTTTCATCTATCCAGAAACAGATACCTTAGAAATTTTGAAACAAGCAAAAAGTCTTCAACCTCAATTTATTATTATAGATTCTATTCAAACATTAAGGAGTCCAGGAATAGAATCTGCACCTGGAAGTGTAACTCAAGTTAGAGAATCTACTTCGGAATTACAGCGATTTGCAAAACAAAGTAACATACCAATTTTGGTAATTGGTCACATAAATAAAGATGGAGCAATTGCTGGTCCCAAAATATTGGAGCATATTGTTGATGTTGTACTTCAATTTGAGGGTGACAGTAATTATCGATATAGAATATTACGCTCCATAAAAAATCGATTTGGTTCAACAGATGAAATGGGTATATATGAAATGATCAATAGTGGCTTAAGTATTGTTTCTAACCCTAGCGCTATGCTTCTTAATCAAAGCGAACTGGTTTTAAGTGGATCTTCAACTGCAGCTGCAATTGAAAGTGCAAGACCAATCTTTATTGAAACTCAAGCTCTTGTTTCCACGGCAGTTTATGGAAACCCTCAGAGAAGTTCAACTGGCTTTGACACAAGGAGAATGAATATGCTGTTAGCTGTTTTAGAAAAAAGAGCCGGTTTTCGATTTGGAACAATGGATGTATTTCTAAATATTGCAGGGGGAATTAAGATTTCGGATCCAGCATTAGATATGTCTACCTGTGTAGCATTGGTTTCTTCATTAGAAGATTTCAGTATTTCCAAGAAATATTGCTTTTGTGGAGAAGTGGGTTTGTCTGGAGAAATAAGAGCTGTAAGTAGAATTGAACAAAGAATTCAAGAAGCAGATCGACTGGGATTCACAGATATTTATTTACCCAAACCAAATACAAAAGGCTTAAATCAATCTAGATATTCAATAAGGATTCATGAAATTAGAGTCTTAGGAGAGTTGTTTTCTGAGCTTTTTGGTTAATTTCAATTTAAAAGTTCAGCTTTCCTTAACAGAATCTCTACGAAATGTATAATTTTGTATTATCAAATGGTCAGCTATCATATTATTAGTCAACATTTTATCAGCTTCTTTTCCGATGGATTGGATTTCATTTTCATCTTGTTGTGATGAAAAAATGGAAATCTGTGAATTAGATTCACCTGAAGAAGAAGAAAAAGATTGTTGCGAAGACGCTTCGTGTCATTGTCCTTGCTGCCATATTACAAACTTCTTTTCAACAGAAGAAGAAAGTAATTCTTTTATACAAAACACATTTATAGAAGCTTCATATACCTACGAATTCAAATATTCTATGGATTCTTTTGGTTCATTATTTAGACCTCCTCTCGTATAAACTTGAGTTTTACAGGAATTACTATGCCCTTTTGTGAAGGGATAGTTGTTTTCAATCGCCCATTTACGGGCTATTAATCTTAAGTTTAGAAAATGAAATATATAATATTAGGACTATTATTTATAGTCAATTGTAACTTACAAGCTCAGAATTCAGTAGAATTATGGGTTGATGGATCATGTTCCACATGTAAAGAAAGAATAGAAAAAGCGGCGATGCAATTAATGGGAATTAATTCAGCATCGTGGGATTTGGATTCAAAGACATTAACCTTAGATACGGATGATACTTTTTACAAAGATGATTTACTCACACATTTAGCTTCCGTAGGCCATGATACAAAAACTGTTTATGCAAGTGAAGAAACTGTAAATGACTTAGAAGTTTGTTGCAGTTATGTAGCAAATCATAAAACAATCCCAACGATTTCAAAACACGAGATATGGGTTGATGGTATATGTGGAATGTGTGAAGACAGAATAGAAGAAGCTTCTTTACTTTTTACAGAAATTACATATGCTTCATGGAATTTGGACACAAAAATGCTTGAAGTAGAAGCTCAAGCAGATTTCGATATTAACAGCTTATCTGAAAAATTAGCAGGAATAGGACATGACACTAAAGATATAAAAGCTGGGGACGAAGTCTACGATAATTTGCACGGCTGTTGTAAATATAGAGACGAGGATGTAATAAATGCGCATGACTCCAATAGTCAATTAGAAGTATATAATTGGGACGAGAATGCTGATCATAGTAATGATGTTCATGGAGTAATTCGAGAACAAACAAAGGAGGGTGAAAAATCGCCTTTAGTCGGTGCAACAATATATTGGTTAGGTACAACCAATTCTACAACAACAGACGAACAAGGATTTTTCACTCTTATAAAAGAGCCAAATGTGGAAGAAATTGTTGTTCAATACGTAGGCTATGTTCCAGATACTATAAATATGGGCGATCAGCATATAGTTGATGTTCTTTTGAAATCTAATTATATACTTGACGAAGTAAGTATTTCTTATAAAAAGAAAACAACAGAGATTTCATTTTTAAATACAATGAAAATTCGACAGATTGACCAAAAAGAATTACTTAAAGCGGCTTGTTGTAGTCTTTCGGAAAGTTTTGAAACTACTCCATCAGTCGACGTTTCTTTTACTGATGCTGTTACAGGGACAAGAAAGATTGAATTATTGGGGCTCGCAGGCCCAAATGTCCAAATTATGCGTGAAAACATTCCATATATAAGAGGCCTAGCTGCCTTAAATGGATTAAGCCTTACTCCAGGACCTTGGATTGAAAGCATGCAATTAAATATAGGATCGGGTTCTGTTTTAAATGGCCCAGAAGCACTGACAGGGCAAATCAATGTAGAAATAAAAAAACCAAAAGAAAGTGAGAAGTTATACATTGGTTTGTATGGAAATCAATGGGAACGATTTGAATTGAATTCCAATGCATCAATAAAGGTTTCTGACCAATTACGAACAGCATTTATCATTCATGTTGGACAACAAAATGCAGCTAGAGATAGGAATAGTGATGGCTTTCTTGACAACCCATTAAGTAAACAATTCAATATTGTTAATAGGTGGAAACTTTCAACAAAATCGAATTTACAATCTCAAATAGGAGTAAAATACTCGACTCAAGATAAAAATTCAGGTCAAATCTCAACAATTGATTCTCCTGAAAACTTATGGCTTGCAAATCAAAATACTGAGAGGATAGAATCTTGGTTTAAAATGGGTAAAGTCTTAGAAAAGAATCCAAATAGATCTTTCGGATTTTTAATGAATTACGTTTATCATGATCAGAATTCCAATTTTGGTTTAAATTCATATTTAGGTAATCAAAAAAGTTTCTATGCTAATTTGATTTTATCCCAATTAATAGAAGGCACAAGCAATAAACTAAATTTTGGTATAAGTTACCAACATGATGTATTTCAAGAGCATCTTACTACTATAAGTTATTTACGAAATGAATTGATGCCAGGTATTTTTGCAGAATATAATACATCATCAGGAGAAAATTGGGATTACGTTCTTGGTCTTAGAGCAGATTATCACAATAATTATGGTTTATTAATAAATCCACGAATACACATAAAATATGGGCCTTCTGAAACTCAAGCATGGAGATTTTCATTGGGTAGAGGAATAAGAACATCATCTCTTTTTGCTGAAAACATAGGAATGTTTGTAAGTAGCAGGCAGATTATTTTAGAAGGTGAGACAGAAACTCCATATGGATTAGGTCAAGATATTGCTTGGAATTCAGGATTAAGTTATACACAAGAGGTTTTTATCAATGAAAGGTCTATGGTTTTTGGAGCAGAATATTACTTTACTTTTTTCGAGAACAATGTAGTATTGGATTATGATACAGATGCTAGATCAGTATATATCTTCAATTCCACAAATGGTACAATAGGACACAGTCTACAACTTCATGCAGAATATCAAATAATAGAAAATCTTACCGTAAAAACGGCTTATAGATTTAATGATGTACGAATAGATTATAAAAATGGGAGACAGCTTAAAGCTCTAACTTCTAGGCATAGAGCATTTTTAAATCTTTCTGCCGAGTTACCAAAAAAATGGGCAATAGATGGTACGTTCAATGTGCAAGGACCAAAGAGATTACCCTCAACTTTAGATAATCCAATAGAATTTCAATTGGAAGAGTACTCACCAGTCTTTTATACCTTTAATGGTCAAGTAAGTAAAACATTTTCAAAAGGAATAGAAATGTATTTAGGCGTGGAGAATTTATTTGACTTCCGTCAAATTGACGCGATAATAGATGCTGAGAATCCTTTTGGTGAATATTTTGATAGCTCATTAATTTGGGGGCCAATAATGGGCAGAAATGTATATTTTGGAATGAGGTATCGATTATTTTAATTTAACCGTGTAGATATTACTTCAATTCTAACTTTAGTTGTTTGAATTCTTTTTGCTCTTCTTTCCCTGGAATTGGTGAAGGGATAATATCTATTGGTTCGTCAGAATCAAGGTTATAAAAATCTGTAACCTTTTGGGCGGAAGCCCCTTCTTCTTGAGACAATTTTTCTTCTTGAATACTTGCCTCGAATGAAGATTTATATTCTTGAAGCTCCATTGCTATATATTCTAATTCTTCTAAATCATCCTTAAAAAAGTAAAACCAAAAACCTGCATTTAACAAAAGTGAAATACCATATAATACGACAGAGCTAGTAACATTTTCCATATTCAATAGCTTTGCTCCGGTGAACATAAGTACTGAAAACATTGAAATATAGATAAATCTAACAGCTATGATTCTTGCCGATTTAAGATCAATTCCATTTTCTAAATAACGTAATGTATGAAGTAATTTTGATTCAAACGAAACACTTTTATTTACGAGTTGTTGCTCTTTATTTGACTCATATGCATGACCTTTAACGGCAGATCTATAATAAAAAAATGCACCAACTAAAAGAATGGAATTTAAAACACCCAAAACAATATAAGAAGCAAAGAAACAAGTGAAACTGAGGGTTAAGCCCAAGAATAAAATCCCTTTATAAATATTTTTGTAATAGTCCTTTTGACTATTGGATTTAAGTTCAGTGTATATATTGTTAACACGCTCTTCGATAAGAGAAAATGCCTGATTATTATCAGTTATTTCTTTATACTCCTGTATGCGTTGGAGATAATCATTGTATTTAGAAGAGTTTTTTAATAAATCCATAAAGAGAACATTACATATTACAAAAATCTATAATATAATGCAATAAAACAAGTTTTTGCATTGATTTGATGAAAATAATATTGCAACTCCTATCAAACGTTGTGTTTACTAGGAATTAGGTGATTGATCTTATTTTACGAAAATCGAGGAAATATGCAATTGATGCATACATAAGTATCAACAATGATCCTATTATTATTTTGAAATATCCTTCAAAATTCATAATTAATATGAAGTAATAAATGCCAATTGCTCCTAGTATATAAGTTACTATTTTCAGCACTGGATAATTGATCGCATAGTGTTTTTGGCCTAATAAATAAGCTATGATTACCATAACTACAAAACAAGCTAAACTGGAATAACTTGCCCCAATAATACCTTTTGCAGGAATCAAAAAATAACTTAATGTAATAAAAACAAGTGACCCGCAACAAGCAATTATTGCCCCATAAATAGTTTTTCCACTTAATTTATACCAAATTGATACATTATAATAGAGTCCCAAGACAAAATTAGCCATCAAGGCAATGGGAATAACATATAAGGCTTCTCGATAAGTAGAATCAATAATAAATTTAAACACATCGATATAAACCAAAACACCTAAAAATATAATCATTCCACATATAGTGAAAGCTAAAGCTATTGAACCATATAATAATTTCCGAGATTCGACACTTACATTTTTAAAGAAGAAAGGCTCTGAAGCATAGTTAAACGCTGTAACGAATAAATTCATGAGGACTGCAATCCTTATTGCACCAGTAAACAAGCCAGCTTCATCAATGGAGTCTAAATATTTTTCTATAAATATTCTATCAGCAAATTGATTAATTGCTCCTGCAATTCCAACAATCATTAATGGCCAAGAAAACTTAATTAAAGATGTAATCAATTGTTTATTTAAAGTGAACTTAAAGCCAAATATCTCTTTATAAAGTAACACTACAACAACAGTTGAGCCAACCAGATTGGCAATAAAAGTATAATCTAAAAAGTACTCTACGTTGTAATAACTTGATAGGGATTCTATATGTGGTAAAGCCTTATATAATATTAGATTGAGAGCTATAGTTATAAAGCTATTAGCAATCTTAATTAATGTAAATTTCCAGGCCCTACTTTCGTGTCTTAATTTAGCAAAAGGAACTGCAGCTACAGCATCTAAAAACATAATTCCTACGAAATAAAATATGTATCTCGCATTTTCAATTCCTACGGTAAAAGAAGCGACTTGCTTATAAAAAATACAGAGTAAGCCTAAGCAAACAAGGGAGCTTGTCAAAACAAGAGAAATCCCATTATTATAAACACTTTTTGTATTAAAAGAATCATTGGAAGCAAACTTGAAAAAGGCAGTTTCCATTCTAAGAGTAAAGATCACAAAGACCAATGTTACATAAGCATACAAAATAGAATGTACACCATATTGACTTTTATCTAATTGATAGGTTAAGAACGAACCTACTAGTAAAAACCCTGCAAGTTTAGGTAGAATAGCTCCTAAGCCATAGATAAGTGTTTCGCCTGCAAGTTTTTTGAGTTTGCTCAATACGTTTATTTCAAGTATGAACGGATTTTTTCCGCTGTTTCTTTCATTATTTTGGGATTTACTGAAAGTTTAGTTTGAGTAAAATCAATATCTTTCATAGAATTAATTGGAACTAAATGAAGGTGTGCATGCGGTACTTCAAGACCTATTACAGCTGTACCAATTCTTTCACAAGGGCAAGCTTGCTTAAGAGCAATTGCAATTTTCTTTGCAAATACATGTAAGCCAGCAAGTTCATCATCTTCTAAGTCAAAAATATAATCTACTTCCCTTTTTGGTATAACAAGAGTATGTCCAATTCTTAGAGGACTTATGTCCAAAAAAGCATAATAATGGGTATTCTCGGCAATTTTATATGATGGAATATCTCCTGCTATAATTTTGGAAAAAACACTTGCCATTAAAAACTAATGTTTAGCACTTCGAATTCCATTATGCCGTTCGGCACTTTAATCTGAGCAATTTCTCCAACAGCTTTACCAAGTAAGCCTTCTCCAATAGGAGACTTAACAGAGATTTTTTTTGCTTTAAAATCTGCTTCTGAAGGTGCAACTAATTTATATGTCACTTCTTGCTTTGTCTTTAAGTTTCGAAGAGTAACATTGGAAAGAACAGTAACATTGGAATTATCTAATTCACTTTCATGAATTATTCTAGAGTTTGCAAGAGACTTTTCCATTGCGTTGATCTTAGCTTCTAACATGCCTTGGGCATCCTTAGCT
>CAYOIL010000192.1:0-7928 GCA_964403985.1 uncultured Saprospiraceae bacterium | reverse complement strand
AAGAGGAAGAGACTATCAAGATATCAAGAAATACGTTAAAACTTCATTTGTGGATTTAAACTTTTTGACAGCTAAACAAATTGTTGAATTGTTTAAAACTAAGAGAAAGAAGCCAGTAGAAAAAGCTTAATTAAAAAGCTATAAAATAAAAAACCCTGTTGAAATATCTTTCAACAGGGTTTTTTATTTAGATCAAGATTTGTAATCTAATAAGCTACTATAGATTAGTCTTTTGCAATTGTACAAAAGCGATTAAATAAATCATTATTCCCAATAAATTCGAGTTCTGCTTTTAAGAGCTTGTGTTAATCCTATATTAGTGATCCATTCCTTATACTTAGGTAGTTCCTTATGAAAATCTTTTGGCTCCAAATCCGGAATTAATCCTTTTAGTTTTTCTGTATTCAATACATGATCGCGAGTAAGAAAATCAATAGCAGTTTGAGTGAATTGATTTCCTGGAATTAAAACAGTCCTAGCACCAGCAATTATACGTAGATATAATTCATTTAATTCTTTTATATCAACCTCTCTATTTAATGAAGATCCCAATAAATTAACACACACTTCTTTTAAATTATATTCCTTTGGGTCAACCACATTCAAACATTCAATGCCCGAAAACTCAACATCAATTAATCTCTTGATTAATTCAATTAAATAATCCACATGAGTCATCGTTACTTTTTGATCCAGATCCCCAGGAACCTTTAATTCACCTCCTTTATATAATTTTACAAGTCGCTTAAGCAAGTCTGTATTTCTTAAACCATAAAGATTTTGAATTCTTAAAATATATGCACCTCTATTACTAAATTCTTCTTTTAATACTTGTTCCGATTTTAATTTAGAACGCCCATATGGCGTCAATAACGTAGGATTTATTTCATCTTCCTCATTATGTAATCTTTGAGTTAAATTATAGACACTTGAACATGATATATGAATTACTTTTGCCTCTTTAGGAATTGCATTCAAGATATTCCTAGTTCCATCAATATTAGCTTTATTTAAGTAAAAGGATAGTGTTTTTTCACTAACCAAAGCAGCACAATGAATCAACACATCACAAGTAATTGGGTCTATTGGCTTTGTTAGATCAGCTCTTATAACTGTGTGATTAGCTTTTAATTCATCAGGCACTAACTCTTTGTTTCTTACAACCATTATCAACTCATGTCCTAAGGGATAGAGTTGCCTGACTATCTGTGAGCCTAAAAAACCAGTAGCACCTGTAATACAAATCTTCATTTTACTTATCAATTGTATATCTTAAACTAGTTCGCACCCACCTTCCTGACATTGGAATACCTGGATACTCTTCATACTCATTATTGAATGCATTAACTACTGTTACATCAATATATAAACCTTTATATTTTATTCCAAATGAATAGTCCCATAATCCATATGGATCTGTTTCAACTCGATCAACATATCGATAATTACTCGAAAATTTTAACATATTAAGAAATCCCCAGTATGTTGATAAACTATATTGATGCCTAAGATTTTCAAGTGCATATCTTGATTCAACTCCATCAACTTGAATAGCTGAGGCATCCAAATAGGTGTAAGCCATCCGGATTTTTTGGAGAGGACTTAAAAATGAAATCTTATTTAAATTAACTACCGATGATATATCAATTCCTTGAACAGGTAATTGTGTTATATTATCTGGTCTCCATTTAAGGGTTTCCGTTGTATCTACAATTATGGGTGTTTTAGTCCAATCAATAATATCAGTCCCATTTCTTCTAAATCCCGAGATTTGAAAGAAATATTTATTACTTACATACTTTAATCCAAGTTCATAACTTGTTGCACTTTCTTCTTGTAAGTTCTCATTCCCCACATTAGAACCATCACTGTAATATAATTCAGTATATGAAGGAATTCTATATGTAGTTCCTACATTAACAAAGGTGCTTAACTTCTTTGTCAAACTATAACTTGCATCTATTCCATATAACGTTCGACTTCCATAATCTGAATAATAATTATAAGAAGCCCCTGGTATTAGTTTTAGCTTATTATTTAACAAATATAGTTTGTACTCAATGTTTGCTGTAAAAACGCTTCTTTCGTGATCTCCTAGGTTATTACTTGTTATTCTCTCATCTCTATATTCTAAACCATACCCAAGCGCAGAGAATTTATTTACAACAGTATTAAAATTAACTGTTCCATTAATGACATTTGTATGATGTAGATTTTCATAAACATCGGGTCTATCAAAAATAAAAATGTAATTATCAATATTATTTCTAATTGATAAGGATGGAGATATGTTAGTAGCACCTACTTTATATCTTGCCTGTAATGACGCAAATGCTGTTTTAACACGCTCATAAGAGGTTGAATCAAACGGAGCAGCATAAAACGAATTAGCTCCAAACTCATTGTCAACATATGCTCCTATAAATGAATAGTTTGATTTTTTAAGTTTAATGTCTGACTGTAAAAAAGCAGTATGCCTTGTAAAATAATTATTTACTCTGTATCCAGGATCTGCATTCTCATATGTATAAGATGCATAAGTTTTAGACTTTTTACCTTTAATATTTAAACCTATTTTTCCTCTTTTCAATCCAAACTCACCTAACATTACCTCCCCGAATAATTTAGTTTCATTCATTGGTTTAGTAACTATATTGATTGCACCTGCTAATGCACCTTGTCCATAAATTCTTCCGGCCCCACCTTTTACTATTTCTATTCTTTCAATAGCATCTAAATCTATCGGTAAATTTAATACATGATGTCCTGTTTGAGGGTCAATTATTTTAACTCCGTTAATCAAAACTAAAACTTGTTCAAATGTGCTTCCTCTGAATGAAATATCAGCTTGAACTCCCATTGGACCTCTTCTTCTTATATCTACTCCACCAATATTTTGAAGTAATTCCCCAATAGTCTCTGACGCTGATAAAAGTATTTCTTTTTTTGTTACAATTTCCATAGACCTCATGGTCTCGGAAAAAGGTATTGATAACCGATTTTCTTCTATCTGTATTTTTTCTAATTCAATTTCTTTTTGGGCGAAAGCCGAAAAAGAACATGTAAAAAGCATAAAAAGCAAAAAGGCATTCGATTTATTCATATAAATAATTTTGAAGTGCAAAGGTAAACTTTGAATTAAATAATACAAGAAAGGATGATTCTACTAAAATTCAATTGAAAAACCAATAGTTGGCAAAACTCGACCTGTATCACTATTTATAAGTTGGAGGTCATATAAAGATGAGTTATTCTCATTAACTTGAATACCGCCATCTTCTAGATAAATAGGAGTTAAATATGGTACTAATTGAAATTGATTATTATATAAATTTTGAAGATCTAAAAACGCAATAATCGTAGATTTTTTAAGAAACCATTTTTTATCAATCCTAAAGTCAAAAGCATGATAAGCTGGTAATCTTTCGGAATTCAATTTGTTGAAATCAAAAACTCCTCTTTGATTAGCATCCCATACATTTCTTTCTGACGATAATACTTGATTATAAGGTGTATAAGGATTCGAACCAGCATAAGTAAATTTACCACCTATCGACCAGTTTTTTCCAAATGTTTTACCGACAATCAAATTTAATGCAGTTCTATTGTCCCATGATGATGAAACATATTCATTATTAATATCAAGAAATTCACTAACAATATAACTAGCTGAGCAATTATAAAACCATTTGTTCCTAAGTTTTTGTTGGAAATATAATTCAATTCCATATGCTCGTCCTTGAGAAGATGAATTTGCAGCTTGGTTACCGACACTTACGTATTCTCCGTTTGCATTTGCATAAGAAATTGAATCTCTTAATAAAAAAGGGTATTGATCATATCTTTTATAAAAAACATCAACATTAAATCTAGTGGCATCATTAATTTCATAATCTATTCCCCAACTGATTTGCTGGGATTGAATAAATTCAAGTTCATCGACATTAACTTTTATATCTTCTTCTTTATATGCCAATAAAACATTAGGGACATTCTGATAGTAAATTCCACCTGTTAAAGTGGTTTTTAATTTGGAGGTTATAATGTATTGTATAGAAGCTCGTGGAGAAATCTGCTGAAAAGGATTTTGCATTTTAGCTCCTAGATTATTCGCATCCATTCTCAATCCTGTATATATATTCCACCTACTCCCTAAATCAAAAGCGTAATCTACAAATATTCCATATTTCTGATAGTTTAATTCACTTTGAAAATCAAGTGTATCCACGATTCCTGTTCGGCCAGCAAAAATAGAATATTGTTCCAAATCGAAATCCACAATATCAAAATTTACCCCATATTTTAATTTTAATGAACCTTTGAAAATTTGATTTTCAAATCTCAACTTCGTTTCATTATCTAGTGATCTGTATTTTAATGATCGATCATCTTCAATTTGGCTGTTATTGTAAAATTTATCAGCTATGTTATTAAATCGGGTATTACTAAGGACAAAAGTGTAAAACCCACTATTAGTAAAGTGCTTGTAATTTACCCCAAATACAGTCGTATTTTGATCACCCTCTGGAATAAAACCTACATTATAAAGTAATGCATCTGATGCTTCAGCATCCGTATTTAATCTATACCTATCGAATGCTCCTAATCCTACTATAGTTATTAGATCTTTATTAGGTAACCATATTTTATGCTTGTATTGAAAATCAGAAAATGCCGGTAACACAGGTAAATCAAAAGCTTTAAGCAAAAACTCTGTGTATGATTTTCTGGCACTAAATATATAGCTTGAATGTTTTGTCATAGGACCTTCAATATGAATCCCATATTCTGCCGCACCAAGTGTTAACTTTGTTCCTATACGATCTCTACGTCCAGCTTTTTGTTCCATCTCTAAAACTGAACTCAAACTATTGCCTCTATTAACGGGAAAAGATCCTGTTCGGAATGTAGCTCTTTCTATTAAATCTGTATTTATTAAACCATTCGGGCCTCCACTAAGTCCTTGGACCGTGAAATGTGTAATGGCTGGAATCTCGATCTCATCTAAATAAAATGTATTTTCAAAAGATCCTCCGCCTCGCACAATTATATTATAACCAAAAGACACTCTTGGAGAAACTCCTGGGAAATTTCTTATGACTTTGGATACATCCATAACAGCCCCTGGCATTCTCTGGATTTCATCAAGCTCTAGGGTTTTGATATTGTTCCCATTTTCAGCCGACCTATTAAGTTTTTGTTCTTTTATTGTTATATCAACAACTTGTGAACTAGGAGTTAAAGATGTTTCTATTGAATTGGACTGAATAAGATAAACCCGCTTTTCGTAAATTAATTCTTTTTCGTAATTAATATGAGAAATATAAATATTATAAAGTCCAGGCTCCAATTCTATTGACCATTTGCCTAGCTCATTTGAAATATCATATTTTTCAGTTCCTTCTATATTTATTGAAGCGCCGTCAACAGGGTTCCTTGACACTTTATCCAGAATGATTCCTTCAAGTATCGCAAGTTGCGAAAATAAACTTATTGCAGTAAAACAAAAAATTAAAGTTACCGTAAATTTCATCTACATAATTATGCCGCAAAGCTAGTGCAATATATAAATTGAGTAGATGGACTTTCGTCAAATTTATGTCACAAGTTTTCTAGTTATTTACTTCTGACAATTTCAATCCTTTCGATTTATTAGAAGCCAATTGGAAGATAAAAAAGAATATTGAAATAAAACATAAATCGGCAAGTATAGAAGTCTTGAAAAATGGAATTCCAGCTACTATTGAAGCTAACAGACCACCTGCATTATTCGGATACAATTGAAATGGATCAAATACCCAAGCTCCTGTATTTGTTAATACAAAGAATATAAATGAAGAAACTATACTTAATCCTATTACATTCAACATAGAGCTAGATTTTCCTAATGATCTGCCCAAGACAAAAATCAGAAAATAACTAATTGAAGTAAAAATCATGTATTCGGAAAACCAAATGACACCTTCATTCTCTGGAAAATACATTGATAATACTGTGTTATTTAAGATAAAATCACTTAAAATAAACAATCCGAAAATAGCTGCAAATATTTTCCAATTTCTTTTCATCGAGATTCCTGCAAAAAGAAAAATTGCCAAAACTGGTGAAAAGTTAGGAACATTGGGTAATAACCTATATGCAAAGGCTAACAATGCAATTGCAACAACTAAAATTATATTATTAAACTTCATATGCTAAATAATTCTACACAAAGGTACAGAATTATATATATAACTAGAAATACCAATTAGTTCAAATGCTTATATTAGCGCTACATTAAATAAATTTATCGTGAATAAAATTATTATACTATTAGCAGTATGCTTTTCATTACAACTATCAGCTCAGCCCTCTGCCATGTATTGGCAACAGGCAGTAGATTATAAAATGGATATAGATTTTGATGTTAAAAAGAATCAATTTGAAGGTTCTCAAATCTTAAAATACACCAACAACTCTCCTGACACTTTAAACAAAGTGTATTATCATCTATATTTCAATGCTTTTCAACCTGGCTCTGTAATGGATGAAAGAAATAAATATTTACCAGATGTTGACCCTAGAGTAGGAGAGAGAATACCACAATTAAAGAAAAAAGAAATCGGTTTTCATAAAATCAATTCTTTAAAGATGAATGGAAAAACTGTTGATTATGCAGTCAATGGTACTATTTTAGAATGTACTCTTCCTAAAGTTATATTACCAGGCCAAACGGTAGAATTGGCAATGGATTTTACAAGTCAAGTTCCTTTACAAATAAGAAGAACTGGAAGAGACAATAAAGAAGGTGTAAGATATAGCATGTCGCAATGGTACCCAAAACTATGTGAATATGATGTAAACGGTTGGCACCCAAATCCCTATATAGGAAGGGAATTTCACAGTCCTTGGGGAGATTTTGAAGTGAATATTACCATAGACAAAGATTATGTTTTAGGAGCTACTGGTGTTTTAATAAATTACAACGAAGTAGGTAAAGGATATCAAGCAATTGATTTACAAGTACCTGAACCAAAAGGAAATACAATTACTTGGCAATATAAAGCTGAAAATGTAATTGACTTTGTTTGGGCGGCCGATCCAGACTATACTGTAAAAATGAAGAAAGCTTATGATGGAACAAGAATGTATTTTGTTTATCAGCCTGGTGAAAAAACTAATGAAAATTGGACTAAATTACCTCAGGTTCTTGACGAAGCTTTAAAATTCATGAATGAACGTTATGGTAAATATCCATATCCGCAATATTCATTTATTCAAGGTGGAGATGGAGGTATGGAATATCCCATGGCCACTTTAATAACTGGAGAAAGGTCTATGAGCTCATTAGCCGGAGTTAGTGTTCACGAATGGATGCATAGTTGGTATCAGTTCATGTTAGCTACAAATGAAGCACTTTATCCATGGATGGATGAAGGATTTACAACTTTCGGTACAAATGAAACAATGAATCATTTAAGATCTAAAGGATTAATTAAAGGAGAAGTTCAAGAAAATGAGCATCAAAGGTCATATTTAAGTTATGGAAATTTGGCTAATTCAGGTCAAGAAGAAGCCCTTTCTACACACTCCGATCATTATATGACGAATACTGCATATGGAATCGGATCGTACTCTAAAGGAAATGTGTTTTTAAATCAAATGGAATATATTTTAGGAGAAGAAACCTTCGAAAAGGCTCTATTAAGATATTTTAATGAATGGAAATTTAAACATCCCACACCACATGATTTTATCCGAATTATGGAGAAAGAAAGTGGCCTAGTTTTAGACTGGTATTTGGAATACTTTGTTTATACAACTAAAAAGATTGATTATTCAGTAAGTTCTGTTAATAATAAAGGGCTTATGCCCAAAGCAGAAGTTAAATTGGAAAGAGTAGGGGATATGCCGATGCCATTGGATGTACGAATAGAATTTGAAGATGG
>CAYOIL010000191.1:0-7990 GCA_964403985.1 uncultured Saprospiraceae bacterium | reverse complement strand
ACATGCCATAATGAAATTACCGAAAATCAATGGTTATTAACGGGGCCATCCTCTAGCGCGGCTGGTTCGAAAACATCTAAACCCCATTTTTTTTGGGCGAAAGCCCTAGACTCTGGATCAATTTCAATTGCTTTTACACTCTTTCCTTTACCTTTCACATAAGCTGGGAAATAACCAGTTCCACATCCATAATCCAATAATGTACCCGACTTGGCGTATCGATTTACAAGACTAAATTTTCTTTCAAGCATTATGGAACGTACTCGATGATAAAGGTTATTTACAATACCTTTTTTAGTATCCGAGTGAGAAATATACTCTTCGCTTTTATAATATGGTGCTATATCTTCTTGACTAGGAGGATTTTGGGTAAACCTGAGCGTACAAGAATTACATTCCCAAATATCAAATTGTTCTTTGCTTATCGAATAATCAAATGTTGATAATTTGAACCCGATATCAGAACTATCACATGCGGGGCATGATGTGTATTCGATTATGTTCATAGCACTAATGTACTATTAATATTAAATATTATAGTAATATTAATGGCTGAACAAATAAAGAATATTATATGTCCTTGATTTCCACGCCTTTCCAGAATGCAACTCTATTTTTAATAACTTTTGCTGCTTCTTTAGGATCAGAATAATACCATATGGCGTCTTCATTTTTTAGTCCATCCACATTTATTGAATAATAATTGGCAATTCCTTTCCAGTGACAAGATGTTTCTGTAGAGGAATTACTTATATAGTCCTTGTTTAATGAAGATTCTGGGAAATAATGATTCCCTTCGATATTGATTGTGTTGTCTGATTCTGCAATCACAACACCATTCCAAATAGCTTGTTTCATAAAAAAATGATTAGTACGAGTATATAATAGCTATCTCTTCTTTTTGTTTTTCTTTTTCTTACTTTTCTCCTCAAGTTCTTGGGACAACGACATTAATTTTTGCCAATCTTCCCCTTGTTCTTCACTGAAAAGAATTGTTTCTTCATAATCATCTTGCTCTATTTCAAGTCGCTGAATCTTTTCACCTATAAACTCTTCTATATCTTTTAAAAGCTCTCTTTCATGTGGACTAGAAAAAGACACTGCATACCCTTTTTTCCTAATTCTTCCTGTTCTGCCTATTCTATGTACATAAGTTTCTACTTGTTCAGGAATATCATAATTAACAACATAAATAACATCTTTTATGTCTAAACCTCGTGCTCCTACATCAGTTGAAATTAAAACATTTATAACTCCTTCTTTGAACAGATCTAAATTTTGGACTCTTTCTTCTTGTTCCATATCTCTATGAATCAACAAACTAGGAATCCCTACCCTTTCCATTGCTTTATATACTCTTTCAGCACGAACAAGGGTTCTTACAAAAACCATGATTTTATCATTTTCATGTTCACGGATTAATCGTTCAAGAAAGAAGCGCTTATCGTCCATTTTAATAAAGGCTACCGAATGATCAATATTACCTGCAATAGGATTTTTAGGAGAGATTTGAATACGAATAGCAGATTGTCTTACTAGTGAGTAAGCTATTTTCTTTATATAATCATTGATAGTAGCTGAGAAAAATAAGGTTTGCTTTCTTGCAGGGAGCATACTAACAAGTTGCTTAATGTCGGTTATAAAACCTAAATCAAGCATTTGATCAGCTTCATCGAGAATCAAACTTCTTATTCTATGGGTTTTTACATGACCTTGGTGTATTAAATCGAACAATCTACCAGGAGTAGCAACAGCAATATCTACTCGATTATTCAATGCTTCTACCTGTTTATCATACTTTTCACCTCCTAATAGGCCAATTACTGAAACCGTAGTGTACTTACATAACTGTTCAATAACTTCTACAATTTGTAAAACAAGTTCGTGAGTTGGTGCAAGAATGATGCATTTTAAGCCATCTTTTCTTCTTTGACTGAGATTAATTTGCTCTAGTAATTCTACAGTTGGTATAGCATATGCTGCAGTCTTTCCAGTACCTGTTTGGGCAACAGCAAGAACATCTTCACCTTCTAAAACGCAAGTTATACTTTTAAACTGTATATCAGTAGGACGTTTCCAGCCCAATTTTTCAATACCTCTATTAAGACCTTCTGAAAAATAATACGATTCAAACTTCATATCACAAAGGTACACATAGTGTATAGCTAAATATGCATGCTTAGCATATAATCTATTTTGACTTTAGAAATAATAATCCGTAAAACACTCTTGAAAGAATAGTAACTGTTATAGCAAGTAAAGAAAGATTAATCATTCCATGACCAGCAAGTGCATGCGAAACAAATGCCAAAAGTGCATCGAAAAAGAAACCAGCATAAGCCCACTCGACTAATACATTTTTGGGTTTAACCCAAATTGTTATGATACCTATAATCTTCGCAACAGCAAGAGGATACACGAGCCATGTCGGGAATTGTAAGGCTTCAAAAAAACCTGTAACCATTTCATACTTAGTAAAATACATGAATGCAGAGAAAAGGAAGACAAAACTCATGATAATGGTAAAAACGTAGTATAGAATTTTTTCGACTTTCATTTTTATCTCAAATGTAAACTTATGAGTTTATTCTATTTTCCATTTTACTTATTAATTTTGTCTTTATCCTAGGATTTTTTGGGTTTAAACCCAAAAGCCCTCTCTTCCTGTTATTAAACAAAAAGAAAGGGCTATAAAAAATCAACTATTTAAATCCTCTTATTTCGGTACCAGCAACTGGTTTAATTCCGAATATTTTCAAAAACAATATTACTCCTTCCCAAAAGTAAATTCTTTCCAAAATTGGATTCCACATATTAGTTATGATACAAAAATATGTGTCAAAAGGCTTTCTATGGTGTGTTCCATGGTGCTTGTTATGTTGCAAAATCTTCAACTTTTGCAGTTTAGTTATAAAAGCAGGTTTTTCACTCTTTTTCATGTGTGACCACTTATGAAAAATATTAGTGTTTGCTCCTAAAACTAATACAAATAATACTTCCCAATGGAATCCAAATATCAAACAGATTATAGGGAATAAAATAGCTCCTAATTTCCAACTATCTTTTGTTAAATCCCAATACGTTCTGTCGATCATTAATCGAGGATTATCATGATGTGAAAGATTAATTTCTATGGCATTCTTAAAGAATTTACTATTTGGAGATCCATATTGGTCAAGCAGGAAGTGTACAAATCCAGTAAATAAATCGGTAATTAATATCAGTATAAAAATTTTTAAAATAATCATGGTTAAGTATTTTTATGGTGAATAAAAATCTAGTCCTTATCATTTGATAAGTTTGATTGAAATACTCTGTAATTAGAGCAGTTTAATAATATTAGTGGTAATTGTAAACAAGGTTGGAATCCCCTCATTTTTTTGAATTGTTATTCAGCTATACATCAAATGTGTTGCCAAAAATTATAGTTTGAAATTTCATGTTTTATGTGTTTAATGTTAATTAAAAAAATAATGTGTGTTATGTTTTTCTTATATCAAAAGTACAAGAGATATATGTGTTGATTTATCTCATTTTGACAAAAATATATGTGAAATTATATAATATGTAAACTCAATTTATTTGCACATCTTAATATTATAGCAATATTTTATAGTTTAAAACATCTATATTGTGTGTTTTGGAAGCATTTTTTTGATATAATTGTTAAAGACTTCTAGTAAATGCAAAATTAAATTTGCAGAAAGTAATTAAACAAATTATGATTAAATTTTACTTAACACTACTTTTTACTTTCATTTCAACAGGTATTATTCTCTCGCAAGAGATAGATTATAAAGGTATCGTTATGGACAATGATACTAATACGCCTTTGTTAGGAGCATCAGTTGTTGTTTTAGACTCTGATAGAGGAACAATCACTGACTTAAATGGTGAATTTCAACTTACAGCCTATAAAGGAGAAACAATTAAGATATCATATTTAGGTTATTCTGAAAAGATACTAACCTTACAAGAGGAGACTAATCTTGTTATTAATTTAAACGTGAATGATAAAGTAATTGATGATGTAATTATAATAGGGTACGGAAAAACAAAAAAAAGTGATCTTACAGGAAGTGTTTCCTCAGTAAAATCAGAAGAAATCAAAGAAATACCAACGACTAATCCTTTGAATTCTCTGCAAGGTAAAGTAGCTGGTTTAACTGTATCTACTTCCAGCGGAGCTCCTGGTGCTGATCCTATTATAAGACTTAGAGGTTTAACGACATTAAACAGCAATAATCCAGTAGTTGTTATAGATGGTGTGATTTCTGATATATCAAGTATGAATACGATTAGTAGTTCAGATATAGAATCAATTGAAGTACTTAAGGATGCTAGTGCTACTGCAATATATGGTAGTCGAGGAGCTGCCGGAGTGATACTTGTTACTACGAAGCAAGGTGTTTCAGGAGAAAAAAGAATAAATATTTCATTAAATCAATCTTTTGAATCTGTTGAAAACCCTATAGATGTGATGACAGGAACAGAATTTGCAACTTATGTAAACGGTATAAATCCTGGAACATATAATGTTGATTTAGTTGCAAATACTGATTGGCAAGACCTTATTTATCAAGACTTTTCACCATTAACTAATGCTTCTTTATCAGTTTCAGGTGGAAACGAAGAAGCTAACTATTACTTTGGACTAGGCTATTTTGGTCAAAATGGACTTCTTCCAAAATCAAATTTGGACAGATTAACAGCAAAGATTAATAGTTCGTATAAAATAACTAAAAAGGTTAGTGTTGGTTTAGATTTTTCAACCTCATTAAACGATCAAGAAAACCCTCCTGGGATTGTTAATACATTATTACGAGCAGTTCCTATCGCTGAACCTTATTTAGCTGATGGCTTCACATTTGCTGAAGTACAAGGGGGGAATCCGCTAGCTGCTATTGAATATAATAATAGTTTCACTAAATCAATTCGAGGATTAGGAAATCTATATACTATAATTGACTTTACTAAACATTTAACGTTTAAATCATCGGTCCAGTTTGATTACAGTAATTTTGAGAGTAAATCATTTACACCAGTATTTTTTGTTGGGCCATTACAACAAAATGAGATGAATTCTTTATCAGTGGGTTCTTCTAATAATTCTACAATAATATTTGAAAACCTTCTTTCTTACAACAAAGATTTCGGAAAGCATTTTATTGACGCTATTGTTGGTTATTCAACTCAGGATAGAAGGAATGAATATTTAAATGGGTCGACCCAAAATCTGTTGCGAGAAGATCCTGAATTTTGGTATTTGGATGCCGGACAAGATGAATTTGAAGTAGTTTTTAATGGTTCTGGAAGAAGTACAATGATCTCTTACTTAAGTAGACTTAATTATGTATTCAATGAGAAATATTTAGCAACAGCTACTTTTAGAAGAGATGGTTCTTCAAATTTTGGAAGAAATAATAGATGGGGTAATTTCCCTTCATTTGCTTTAGGTTGGAATATCCACAAAGAAACTTTTTACCCATCAGAAGCCTTAGTTGATGGTTTGAAATTAAGAACTTCTTGGGGCATTACTGGAAATGAAAGAATTAGCCCATTAGCTCAATATGAAACTATTAACAGTGGAACAAATGCAGTTTTTGGAATAGGTGATATTATAAATGCAGGAGCAACCTATGGTAGTGGAGGTAATTCAAGTTTGAAATGGGAAGAAACGAAACAGTTTGATATTGGACTTGAATTTACGATGTTAGAGGGCAAGCTTCAAGCAGAGTTTGATTATTATAACAAACAAACGGATGATATTCTAGTAAACCTTATTCCGCCAGGAACGACAGGTTTAGGCCCTTTTGTTCCTTTGACATTCAACGCAGCTTCTGTTAATAATTCAGGCTTTGAATGGAATGTAATTTATAGAAACAATGTTAAAAAATGGAACTATAGTTTAGGATTCAATGGAAGCACACTTAGAAATGAAGTAACTGGACTGGGAGAAAGTATTGGTGCTGATTCAATTATTATAGGAGGTAGTCTTGGAAATGGACAATTAATATCTAGAACTGTAGTAGGAGAACCTATTGGTTTTTTCTTTGGATATGAAACTGATGGAGTTTTCCAGAATGAAGCAGAACTAGCTGCAGGAGCTGTCGCTTTTGGTCAAACAGTTGGTGATTTGAGATTTGTTGATCAAAACGGAGATGGGGTAATAAATCAAGCAGATAGAACTCAAATAGGTAATAGTATTCCTAATTTAGTCCTTGGTTTTAACTTGGAATTAAGCAGAGGTCCATGGTCAATTAACACTGATATTCAAGGAGTTTCAGGTAATGACATATATAATGGTAAACAAGCAGTACGATTTGCTTTATTAAACTATGAAGATAAATACAATGACTTTTGGTCAGGTGAAGGTTCTACCAATGAAAACCCTCAACCATCTGCAGGAGGGATAAATTTCACACCTTCTGATTATTTTATTGAAGATGGTTCGTATTTGAGACTTAGGAATTTAACCTTTAGATATTCATTTGTAAATTCAAAGTTATTTAGAAAATCTAAGTTAAGTAATGCAAGCTTATATCTGCGTGGAACCAACCTGTATACATTAACAAGATTTACAGGCTTTTCTCCTGATTTGGGATCTGGCAATGTATTGGATGGAGTTATTGACAGAGGAGTCTACCCTACTCAGCGAGTTTTTTCAATTGGATTTGATTTAAGCTTTTAAAATGAAGAAAATGAAATATATAAATAATTTACTTGTACTATCTCTTTTCTTATTCATGTCATGTGGAAGCGACTTTTTAGAGCAACCGCCACGAGGTGTATTAACAGGAGGTACTTTTCCAGAAACTGCGGATGATCTTGTTTTAGCTACGAATGGTGCTTATGCTAGCCTTAGGATTTGGGAAATAGGAACCGGAGGATTCCCTTTGCTAGATATTATGTCTGACGAAGTGACTAAAGGATCAGCTCCAGATGATGGTACTGTGTTAAAAGTATTTGATAATTTTGCATTTACTACAGAAGAAGGTTCAATTGATAGCTGGTACAAAGCTCTTTATCAAGCGATTCGAAGATGCAATCTAGTTATTACTAGAGCCGAAGGAATTGAAATGGATGCAGCAGAAAAAGAGCAATTAGTAGCCCAAGCAAGGTTTTTAAGAGCTTATTTTTACGGGGATCTTATAAGAGGATTTGGTGATGTTCCTCTTATCACTGATCCTGATCCATCTTTTGAACAATCTAGGATAGCTGTGAATACAATACTTGATGAGCTTATTATTCCAGATCTTGAATTTGGAATAGCTTTACTTCCTGAAAAATCTCAACAAAGTCAAGATGATTATGGTAGAGCAACTAAAGGAGCGGCTAAAGCTTTATTAGCAAGGATATTGATGCATTATCAAGATTATTCTACTGCCAAAGATCTTTTGCTTGAAGTGATAGAAAGCGGAGAATATCAACTAGAACCTAACTTCGCTGACATTTTTACAGTTAACAAAGAACACGGAGTAGAATCAATATTCGAAATTGGTGCAGCGCCGTTTGGAAATATAGCGCAGGGTGGAAATCAATTTGGAAATACCCAAGGAGTTAGAGGATCACCAAACCGTGGATGGGGATTTGCTAGACCTGCGTATCCATGGATATTAAAACTCGAATCTACAATGGATCCAAGATTAGAGCCGTCTATTATTAGAATAGGAGAAGTAATAGACGGAATTACAATTACTGGTGATTCAAACACTCCAGATGAAACAATAGAAAATGGTCAAATAATAGAAATTGAAACTTATAATCAAAAAGTGTGGACTCCTGGTACAACTACTCAAGAATCATGGGGTTATAATAGAAGAATTATAAGATATGCCGATATATTATTATTAGCTGCTGAATGTCATGCTAAAGATAATGAAAACGCTCAAGCTCTTGATTTAATAAATGAGGTAAGAAAAAGAGCAAGAGGTACAAACATAGACTTACTCCAAGACCTTGAAAATTTACAAAATGAAGAACTTGAATT
>CAYOIL010000190.1:0-8023 GCA_964403985.1 uncultured Saprospiraceae bacterium | reverse complement strand
ATATTCATATTGTCCCACTTTTGGATGTGGGAAGCTATATAGGGCTTCTCCTTGCTTAGCAAGTTTGTCAATTACAGGACCTGCTGGATATGGTAGTCCCATCATTTTCCCAGTTTTATCTAAGGCTTCTCCAGCTGCATCATCTAAAGTCTCACCCAATATTTCAAAATTATAAGGAGAATGAACAAGTACAAGTTGAGTGTGTCCACCTGAAACAGTCAAACATAAAAAAGGAAAAGTTGGTTTTGGGTCTTCAATAAAGTGAGCCATTATATGAGCTTCCATATGATTCACTGAAATAAGAGGAATATTTGAAGCGAGAGCAAATGATTTGGCAAAATTTGTTCCTACAAGCAAGGATCCAAGTAATCCAGGACCTTGTGTAAATGCAATTGCATCAATATTTTTGGGCGAAAGCCCAGCTTCTTTTATTACATAATCTACTACTGGAACAATTTGCTGTTGGTGTGCTCGACTAGCAAATTCAGGTATTACTCCACCATACTTTTTATGTATTTTCTGGCTTGATACACCAAGACTTAATAACTTTGCATCTTGCATAATGGCTGCAGATGTGTCGTCGCAAGAAGATTCTATTGCAAGTATTGTAATAGACATACTATTTTTTTGAACAAATATAGTGTATGTTCAAGGCTTTATTTTACAAAAAAAGCGTATTATTACGTCAACTTAAATTTCACAATCCAACTTAATAAAGTGAAGAGTACTTAGAGTAGGCCATTGTTTTACTTTCTTTTACTCCATTTAATTAAAACTTATAAAATGAAAATAGTAATCAACATTGTGCTAATACTTATTTCAGCAGTATTAGCTTATTTAATTGCTTTAAATATTAAAGAACCTATAACTTTTGATAATGCATTGAAAGAAAGAGAAGGTGCTGTTGTAAAGCAATTGACTAAAATTCGAACTGCTCAAGAAATTTATAAAAAAATTACTGGAGAATATGCGGGTTCATTTGATACTCTTCAAATGGTATTAAGAGAATCAAATATTGAAACTTATAAAATCATTGGTGATTTAGATGATGAAAATTCTAAAGCTGAAATAGAAACTATATATACAAAAGCTTCCGATTCAATGAGAAGTTTAAATATAAGTATTGATAGCTTAGATTTTGTCCCATATGGTGATTCAGATGCCGAATACACTATTAAAGCCGATACTCTTACTTATCAAAATACTTTAGTTAATGTTGTAGAAGTTGGTATACCTTATAAAAAGTTTATGGACAAATATGCTGATCCGCGCTATCAAAAATACAATTCAACTTACGAGCCAGAAAATATGTTGAAATTTGGTGACCTTTTTTCTCCGAATACATCAGGGAATTGGAAAAAGTAAAAGAAAATATTTCTGTGGGCTTATCCACAAATCAAGTAAAAAGGCTTTCAATTGTTGATTCAATTGATAGCCTTTCTTTATTTACATATAATGATCAACTTGAATTATTAAATCATTTACAGGTAGATAAATCAACTGTATCCATTCGTGAATTTCTAGAAACAAAAGTTAAGGAATATGGAGATATCGAGTATAGACTATATTATACAGGAATAGATTTTGAAGTTTTACCAAGATCATTATTTCTATATGGAAATGAAAATACGTACGTAAATCAACTATTACCAGCAGCTAGCAAAGGGTTTATAAATTTTGTTGACAGATGTTCAGAGGAACAATTGGTTATTATTTATCCTGTATCTACAACAAAAGATATTCTATTTAGAGAAGCTATAAGAGGGTTACATACCTATCATATAAGTACTGCCTTTATTAAAAGTCCTAGTCTTAATAAGGATACTATTTTCATATATTGCTTAGGGAGTCAACTTTTTTACTTTTATAAAACTGGAGAATCACTTCAATTTTTATTTGGTAAAAAGTTAACTTCAGTGAATAATCTAGAATTTCAAGTAAATCAAATGTTACATTTATATAATTCTGAAAACTTGCCAATCATATTGTGTGGAAATCTTGAGAGAATTTCAAATAGAGAATGGATTAATAATGAAAGTAGATTATCTATTCTTAGTGAAAATGATGCTGTATCTCTTAGTTGTATCAAATTTTAATTTATGAGAATAATTTCAGGCAAATTTGGTGGACGTCGATTTATTCCTCCTGCGAAAAAATGGCCAACAAGACCTACAACTGATATTTCTAAAGAAGGGCTTTTCAATATCCTACAAAATACTATAGATTTTGAAGAGACAAAAATGCTTGATTTATTTGGCGGGACAGGAAATCATTGTTATGAATTTATTTCAAGAGGATGTCAAAATGCTACATATGTAGACAAACATGGGCCAGCTGTTCAGTTTGTAA
Source organism: uncultured Saprospiraceae bacterium (assembly GCA_964403985.1). GTDB lineage: Bacteria > Bacteroidota > Bacteroidia > Chitinophagales > Saprospiraceae > JAHDFB01. The sequence goes on along the minus strand of CAYOIL010000190.1, from coordinate 5,674 downwards.
AAAAGATGTCAAAAGAATTAAGTGTAGAAAATGAGCTAACGATTGTAAAATCTGATGTATTCAAATTCATGAAATTTACTAATGAAAAGTACGACTATATTTTTGCAGGACCTCCTTATCCATTGCCTAATTTAGATAAAATCCCAGATATATTATTTTCCAATGACTTGTTAGCCGAAGGTGGTTTGTTTGTTATGGAGCATAATCCTGATCATGACTTCAAGGATCATAAATATTATATTAAAGAAAGAAATTACGGTCAAACAATTTTTGCATTTTTTGAAAAATCCAACAGTTAACATTCAATTCATATAAGGGTAATGTTCATTAAACATTAACTTAATGTATATATAATATAAGATTAATGTATGATTAATAATCAAACATATATTAGTATCTACTTTTGTAGTAAATAATCAAATCTTATAAAATGTATCAATTTTACACCTTACTTTTATCTTTTATATTTCTTGGAAATTTAAATGGACAAATTACAATTACAGATGCTGATCTTACAGGGTCATCTAATGTAACATGGACTAATGATCAAGAATATTTGCTCGATGGTTATGTATTTCTAGAAGCGAATGGTAAGCTTACCATAGAAGCTGGAACAGTCATAAAAGGAATTGCCTCTCCTACAAACGAAGACAATGCATCAGCATTAATTATTACTAAAGGTGCACAAATTTTTGCTGAAGGGACATCTACTGAACCTATAATTTTTACTTCAGAATTAGATGATGTATCTATTTCTACTGAGCTAAACAACCAAAATAAAGGACTTTGGGGAGGAGTGATCATTTTAGGTAATGGAATTGTTGGTGTCAATGGAGGTACAGAAAACATTGAAGGTATTCCTTCAACAGAGGGAAGAGCAGAATATGGTGGAGATGACAATACTGATAATAGTGGAGTAATTAAATATGTATCAATAAGACATGCAGGAACTGCTTTAGAAGCAAACAATGAAATTAATGGATTAACTCTAGGTGGAGTAGGTAGCGGTACTGAAATTGATTTTATAGAAGTATACGCAAATAAAGATGATGGAATTGAATGGTTCGGTGGAGCAGTAGCTGTTAAACATGCTGTTGTATCTTTTTGTGGAGATGATTCATTTGATTTTGATCAAGCATGGGATGGTAAAGGTCAATATTGGTTTTCATTACAAGACGAATTATCAAATAGAGCAGGAGAATGGGATGGTAGTGAAGAGTCCAATTTAATGCCTGTAACTTCTTTAAAATTAAGCAATGCAACTTTTATAGGTGCGGGAAATGTAACTGAGAATGAAGATGGTAACGACGCGATGAGAATAAGAGATGCTGCAGCAGCATCTGTTTATAACTCACTTATAATTGATTTTGCTAATGGAGCAATTGTGGCAGACGATGATTTTGATGGAGACTCATATGACCGTTTAGTTGCAGGAGATATGGAGTTTTCAAACAATGTATTTTACACTTTTGGTGACGGTGATGAATTCGAACAAATAATGGATACAGACGGAGCTGATCCTACAGTATTACTAAACATTTTAGAAGCTAATGAATGTGTTATTGCAGATCCAATTATAGGAGGAATTTCAAGAGAAGCTGATGGTGGACTAGATCCAAGAACATCCTCATATTTAACTAATTTTCAAGCAGCTTTTTCTTTAGAAGATGATTTCTTTGATGATGTAGATTATATAGGTGCGTTTTCTAACAGTACAAACTGGGCTAAAGGATGGACTGCTTTAGATGAATATGGATATTTTGGAGACTTAGTATTAGTTGGTTTAGAAGAAACTGAAATTTCTGAACTTACTATTTTTCCTAATCCAACAAATGGTCTTACACAAATTAGTTTTGAAAACGAAACCGATTCTAACGTTACAATTCAAGTTCGAAATATTTTAGGACAATTAATTTCTTCTAATAAAATTTCTGCTACAAGTGGAAAGACTAATTTATCAGTTGATTTAACATCAGCTCAATCGGGAACATACTTAGTATCTATTAGCTCTGGCAATGGAACAACTAGTACAAGAAAAATAATTAAAAAATAAAATCATATTCAATCAGAGTACTGAAGATTCAATCCCTCCAGTACTTTTCAATCTTAATATATACTAAAATTATTACAATGAAATTATTTTCAATTTCGCTTTTTTCTCTTTTAAGCTTTTGGCTTACTGCTCAAAGCACAATATCAGGCTTAGTTATTGATGAAGATTTAGGAGAAGGACTTATTTCAGCTTATGTTTTTGTAGAAAATACTGATAAGGCATCAGCAACAGATTTCGATGGTAAATATTCAATCGAAATTGAGCCAGGAACATATACTCTTAAGGTAACTTATGTAGGATATGCCGATAAAATAATAAAAGATGTTGTCGTAAAAGAAAATGAAACAACATACCTAGATATCAATATGTCATCAGGAAGTAAAGAAATCGAGGAAGTTGTTGTTACAGCTAAAGTTATTGAGCGATCAGAAAATACTGTGATGATGCTTCAAAAGAAATCATTTAAAATACAGGATGGAATATCTTCACAAGAAATGGCTAAGCTATCAGTTGGTTCTGTTGCATCTGCAATGAAAAAAATTACAGGAGCAACTGTACAAGATGGAAAATACCTTAACGTAAGAGGATTAGGGGATAGATACTCCTTAGCACAAATGGATGGTATTATTCTACCTTCTGTTGACCCTTATAAAAATAGCGCACAATTAGATTTCATTCCTACAAACATTATTGATAATATAATTGCGTCAAAATCTTTTACTCCTGATCAACCAGGAACATTTACAGGAGGTAATGTTACAATAAAAACAAAATCATTACCTGAAAGAGAAACTTTCTCAGCAGGTATCTCTTTAGGCTATAATACAGAAGCATCATTAAGTAATAACTTCTTAATGAATGAACGTAATTCATTAGATTTCCTAGGTTATGATGACGGATCCAGAAGCTTAAATCAAGACTTTTTATTAGAAGAAAATCAAAAAGGCCTTGTTTCTGTCTTACCAACATTAGCACAAATAGGACGTAATGAGGAGGTAGAAATTAATGATGGTTTATCAAAATCATTAGATTTTGGTTTTGAATCTGATTACAAAAGAGCTCCTTTAAATCATGGAATAAACTTAAGCTATGGAAATAGCTATGCTTTAAAAAATGGTCATCAAATAGGACTTATTCTATCTGGGAAATATTCAAGAAATTATACGCATAGAGAAAATAGAACACAAGCTAACTACACGATTAATGGCGAGCTAAGAAATTTTGGAAACTATGAAGTTGATCAATCTACAGAAGTTCCTTCTATAAATGCATTTGGAGGATTAACATATAGATTCAATTCGAATAACGAACTCACTTTAAAGAATATATATTCTCATCAAACAACTATTTCATCAAGATATATTATTGGTGAAGATGGGCAGAATATAGAAGCACCATCTTTTAAAGTAGGTAGAGATAATACTTTCCAAGAATTGGGATTAAACTTAACAAGTCTTTCAGGCAGACACGTTATTCCAAAAGCAAGAAATCTAAAAATAGAGTGGACCGCATCTTCAATAAACTCATTTAGAAAAGAGCCAGAGTTAGCTTATTTATCAACACAATATAATGCCGAAACTGGATTTGAAGGAATTCCTGATGCAAATGTTGCTCCTCCTCTTTTATTCTGGAGAGATATTCATGATAATTCTTACACAGGAAAAATTGACTTCACTCTTCCAATATTTGATAAATGGAACATGGACTTAAAATCAGGATTGTTTTATAATCTTATGATGAGAAATAGTAATGAAACAACCCTTAATATAGCAACTTCATCTTCAGCCGAGCAATTTAATGGAATTAATATTGATGAATATTTTAGTTCTGAAAATGCTGGAATCGTGGGTACTACTTCCAATGAAAACTACTTAGTTGGTAATTATGCTGTAGATTTAACAAATCCTGTAAATAGTTATAAAGGAAACAATAATATATATGCTGGATATTTAATGGCAATGGCAAAACCAAATGATAATTTCAAATTTGTCACAGGAGTTAGAGTTGAGCATACAGATATATTTGCACAAAGTAATGTGGTTGAGGCATTAGGAATTGAAGCTGATTCCACAAATACAGGTTCTATTGTTTCAACAGACTTCCTGCCGTCTATATCATTGATTTTCAACACGAATGAAGACAGTAATTTCAGACTTGGATATTCACGAACAATTGCAAGGCCAAGTCTTAGAGAAGTAGCACCTTTTGCATCTTGGGATCCTATCATTTCAATTTTCTATTTAGGAAATCCTAATTTAAATATTACCAATATTGACAATTATGATGCAAGATGGGAATGGTTTATGAATCCAGGAGAATTAGTCGCTCTTTCAGTGTTTTATAAAGACTTTACTAATCCTATAAGTTTGTCAGTTAAACCTGCTTCAAATACAGAATTTCAATATGTAAATGTTGCAAGTGGTTTTGTTTCAGGTGTTGAGATTGAATTTAGAAAAAGTCTAAACGTGATATCTGAAAATCTACGTGACTTTAAATTTGGTGGAAATATTGCTTTTATAAGATCAAGAATGGATATTCCATCTGATGCTAGGTATATACCAGAAGTAAGAACATTCACTGGTCAATCACCCATTCTAGCTAATGCTAATCTTACTTACAGTAATCCTGATTTAGGAATTGAAGGTGGAATTGCTTATAATTATATTGGAAGAAGACTTGCAAACTTAGGTGATCAAGCTCCAGATACTTATGCTCAGCCTTTCAATACATTGAATGTTAATTTTGGCTATACTTTTAAAAATTACACAATCAAGTTAGCCGGTTTGAATTTGATAAACAATAATGTAACTGAAAGTCTTATTTATAACGAACAAGATTATATTACTTCAGATTACACACGAGGCAGAACTTTTACTTTTGGTGTGTCTTACAAGTATTAAAGATAGTATATATTAGATTGACAATGAGGTGTTCTTTTAATTTGGAACATCTCATTTTTTTATATAGTCCATTGACAAAAGAAAAAAGATTGAATAATTAGAGCGTGTTTGAGCAGTAAAAAGTAAAATATTTTACGTAATCAATATTTTTGTAATATTTAACATTTATTATGGAACTATGAAGCAACTATTTTGAGAGTTAAAGCGTATATATAGTACAGAGATTTGTTAACCGTGATGATTTACCGATTATCTTTCCCAACGAACAACTCTTTTGCTTTTATAATCCATTTAATTTTTAGCTATGTTTAAATCATTTTTCAACCGGTTTTTTACCTCTGCAAAGAACAATGCAGAAGTACAAAACATCAACTTCTGTTTTGACGAGGAGTATGAAACATGGCTCGGCATTTAATAATAATGAGTCCTGTGAACATTAAAGAATAAGCCTTGTCATAATTTGATAGGGCTTTTTTTATTGGATTTGCCCTATTGATTTTGGGTTTAACCCAAATAAAAAATATATGAAAATCATAAAGGGAAAGAAGTAAGTTACTTTTAATACTCCACCTTTTCTCGACTAGCAAGTAAATACAGAACAGCCATTCGAGTAGCAACACCATTTTCAACTTGTTGTAAGATTATTGAATATTCTGAGTCTGCAACATTACTGTCCAATTCGACACCTCTATTAATTGGGCCTGGATGCATGATAATAGGC
>CAYOIL010000189.1:3147-8031 GCA_964403985.1 uncultured Saprospiraceae bacterium | reverse complement strand
ATAATATCTGAGAAAATGTCCCTAAACGTATGTATCTTTTGTGGAGCAAATAGCGGAAATTCAGCACTGATTATAAATCAAGCTAGAGAACTTTGTCAGCTTCTTGTAAGCAAAGGATTTAACTTAGTTTATGGCGGAGGAAATAAAGGATTGATGGGACTTGTGGCGAACGAGTTCCTTTTAGCTGGGCGTAAAGTTATAGGTGTTCGACCTGAAAAATTAATAAAAGATGAAAATGTACATGATGGCTTAACTGAATTAATCGTTGTTGAAGATATGCAACAAAGAAAGAAGAAGATGGTAGAGTTAAGTGATGTTTTCATCGCATTGCCAGGTGGAGTAGGGACTTTGGACGAAATAATCGAAACATATACGTTACTTAAAATTGGGTTTATTAACAAGCCTTCAGGAATATTAAATACTGCAAATTATTACAATGGACTTATGACATTACTTGACAATATGGCATCATCTGAATTCCTTACTATGAAAGGAAGACAAGAGTTGATTTTTGGGTCAAGCCCAAAGGACTTAAGTGAAAAAATGGGTTTATAAAGTTGTTGCAAGTTATTTATTATCTTGAATTAAGAATTATCTAATAATGGTTAAAGGATTTATTAATATCTGTTTCGTTTGTATAGTTTTCCTAAGTATAAGTTCTTGTGACAATGGTAAAGACCCTATTCCATTAGATGAAATCATACCATGGTGCATAGTTTCTTTTGATTCTTTAGAAAGGAATCCCTTGGATAGAATAAACATGGTTAAAGAGTTGGGGATTACTTCCTATGGGTATAATTGGAAGGAAAAGCATCTTAAATATATGGAAGATGAGTTCCTTTTAGCTCAACAAAATAATATAGAGATTCCTTCAATTTTTTTATGGCTAAATGCCAAAAGAGATAGCATTGTAAACTTAGTCCGCTTAATGAAAGGATGCTTGATGTACTTTCAAAAGTCAAAAACAAACCTGTCATCTATGTAAGTTTTAGTGATAATTTTTTTAACGATTTATCTCATAACGAATCAATTGAACTTGCTTTAGAGTTTATCACTTTTGTCTACCAAAAAGCTAAATCTATTGGGTGCGATATTGCATTATATAATCATCATGGTTGGTTTGGTAATCCTTTAAATCAAGTAGAATTAATAAAGGCATTTAAATATGATTCATTAAGAATGGTATATAATTTTCATCAAGCGCATGATTTTGTGGAAGAATTTTCTTCTCTGGTTCCTAAAATTTCACCGTATATAGACTATATAACTTTAAATGGAATGAAAAGTATAGAAGAAAAGATTTATACTTTGGGACAAGGAGATCATGAATATGAAATGATTAAAATATTTTTAGACAATGGATATGAAGGTAAGTGGGGGATACTTGGCCACATTCGGGAAGAAGATGTAGAAGTTGTTTTAAAACGGAACATCAAAGGCTTAGAGCAAATCAATCAAAATTTAAAAGTTGAAGGCTATTAACCAATTCTTAATTATTTTTCTAGTTAAGAATTAAAGGCAGTTAAAAGATTATTTTATATCCCTTCTTATCAATGTGTTTAAAAGAGGCTAATTCAATACACAATAAGCTTTTATTAGTAGTATCTTTAGACTTTTATATTAAGTTAATTTAAATAATCTAGATTTTTAACAGATGAATAAGAACTTGTATTTTATATTTTGCTTTATATTGATACTTTTAAGTTGCGGATCAATGACTACTAATCAAGTTAGTACTGAGAAAGCTGAATTCGATTTAACTAAGGATATTTTATTGCTTAATTATGATTGTAAAACAGACGTAGATGATGTTCATTCGATGGCGGCATTTTCATCATTATTAAATCTTCCAAAGTATAACAAAATAAATTTTTTAGTTGTTGCTGGTACTTACGGCACTCAAGAAGGGGAATATGTTCCTCCGAATAGTCTATTGACGATGTTTTGTCCTTATCAATTTGCTGATGCTCATGAAAATTTGGAATTAGCATTAAAAACAGCAGAAAGTGCCGTCAAAGTAGTCTTAAACAATGGTGGAAATGTATGGGTTGCTGAAGGTGGGCAGTCTGATTTTACTAGCCAATTGGTTTCCAGATTAAAGGCAGATAATAAAAAGTTAGATACGAAAAAAAGAGTTTTTGTTGTCCAACATAGCGATTGGAACGAGAAAGTGACGACAGCTGATCATCTAGCTTATGTTAAGGGAAATACAACTTACATCAAAATCCCCGACGGAAATACTGTTGACAATGGTACTCCTGGGTTTAATTGTGAGAAGAAAGACTATTTAGTTAGAATCTTTCCCGAAGGTGATTTAAGAAATATTTGGAATGAAGCTCTTAGCATTTCAGACACTTATAATGGAAAAGATGATCGGTACTTTAATGAAAACATATCAAATAGTGGTTTGGATTTTTCTGATTTCATCGAGGTGCATAAAATATTAAATTTACCTGATATGAAAGATTGTAAGGCTTATTTTGAATTTGTGTCTGAGCAAAATTAAGATGAATATTGAATCAATTGCAGAGCGTATTATTAATCTAAAGGAAAGAGATCTCGAATTTAGAGATCAATTGATTAGTAAAGGTATTTTAGGTGAAGGGTATAATGAAGAAATGGCAAGGATTCACAATGAAAATGCTAATGAGTTAAATCGAATTATTGAGGAAATTGATTACCCTACAAAGGAAAAAGTTGGGAAAGAAGCTGCAGAAGCAGCTTGGCTAGTTATACAACATTCAATTGGTAAGCCTGAATTTATGAAAAAATGTGCTTTTTTACTTCAAAAGGCAGTTTTAGAAAATAAAGCAGATCCTATTTTTTTAGCTTATTTGACTGATAGAATTGCCACGTTTGAGGGTAGCCCACAGTTGTATGGGACTCAATTTGATTGGGATAGCAATGGAGAATTAAGCCCTTCTTTTTATGATGACATAGACAAAGTAAATCAACGTCGAGCTTCCTTAAGATTGAATTCTTTGCAAGATCAAACAACAATAATTCGCAAACGAGCTATTGAAGAAAATGAAACTCCTCCCATAGACTTTAAAGCTAGACAAGAAGTCTATGACCAATGGAAAAAGAAAGTTGGGTGGTTAAAAAGCTAGAAGTATTACTTCACTAATTTTTTCATGAAGCTAATGTCATTCCCTTCAATATTAATAAAATAAATCCCACTAATTAAGTCATTTGTATTAAGTGAAAGTTTGGTTGAACCTGCTTCTACTCCTTTTTCAATTAATAATTTCCCATGAATATCATATAAATATATTCGAGCAGGGCTAGCTAATTTATTAAATCGAATATTTAGCTCATCTTGAACTGGATTAGGATATACTTCAGTATTGTGGTTTTCAGCATGTAGTCTTAAAACATTGGAATAAAATTCCGCCCCATTAAAATCAACTTGAACAAGTCTGTAATAAACTTGTGATTTAGGAGCTTGCCTATCAACAAATTCATACGTTTTTATTTCTGAGCTATTTCCAGCACCTTCTATTCTTGAAATTGTTGTCCATGTTGATAAATTAGTACTTCGTTGAACATTGAAATAATCATTGTCAACTTCAGATAGAGTTTTCCAATGTAGAGTTACATTGTTTTTTAATCTTTCACCTTTAAAATCTCCTAATTCAATAGGAAGAATGATATTTTCTTGATAATTACTTAAAGGAGTTGGTGCCGGTGGATTCCATTCTGTTACATTAATATCATCAGGAACTGCATCGAAACTTCCATGTTCATTTTGATTTCCAGTGATATAAAATTGTACATCAGCTTCATCTACATTACCCATGTCTGCTTTTGGAATTCTTAATTCTATAAACCCAGGAGTTGCTACAAATTCACTTCCAGCGACTGCACTTCCTATTCCATCCCAACTTGCTCCATTCCAAGTGTGATACTCTGCATAACCTCCAAAATTCCCTCTCAATGTATAATCTGGTGCTTCCATATGATCGTAACTGATGGTTCGAGCCCAAGAATCAGATGTTCCGCCTTGGCCATCAATTGAATTTACAATAAATGCCCAGTTCATCCAAGGTTCAGCTGTTACAGTTACCGCAAAATAATAGTAATCATCATCAAATGTTGAGTATAAATCTCCAGCAATTGCTGATGCCCATCCAGGTGCACCATCTGAACTTGCATAAGGCGCTCCCCATACTCCAAAACCATCAAATGCTCCATCAAGAACAGGAGTTGCAGAAAAACTATTTATCGAAAATAGAAAAAATGAAAGTAATAAAACAGGTTGATATATTATTTTAGATCTCATGTTTTAAGCAGATTTAATATTTATGTATTGATGTAAACATAATATTTTATTGGCGAAAAATAAACTGAATTATGTTAATGTATGGAAGTAGTTTTGATTTTAACCAACCATAGAAATTAGCACTCCAGCAGCTACTGCACTTCCTATTACTCCACTTATATTACTTGACATGGCATATTGTAATAAGTGATTACTTGGATCGTGTTTTAAAGCTATTTCATTAGCCACTCTACTCGCCATGGGAACTGCACTTAAACCTGTAGCTCCAATTAGTGGATTTATCTTTTTCTTGCTAAATACATTATACAGTTTTACAGCCATTATTCCTCCTAAAATAGAAATGACAAAAGCTATAAATCCACCTACTATAATTAAAATAGTTTGTTGATTTAAGAAGCTATCAACAGTCATTGTAGCTCCTACGGTTAAACCCAAAAAGATGGTTGCCGCATTCATTATTCCTTCACTAGCCGAAGTAAACAACCGATGTGTATCTTTTCCTATTTCCTTGACTAAATTCCCAAACAATAGAAAACCTACTAAAGTAACTGAAGAAGGAACCAAAATGGAAACTATAAATAGTAAAGCTAACGGGAATAAGA
>CAYOIL010000189.1:0-3137 GCA_964403985.1 uncultured Saprospiraceae bacterium | reverse complement strand
TTTCATGTTTTTGATTTCCAACTTAGATGGATACTTCTTATCCTGTTTCTTCATGTTAATCTTTAACTCCTTCTTAGTCACTGAAAACCGAACAACCAAAGGAATTATTATTGGAACCAAAGCCATGTAACTATAGGCTGCTATTGCAATTGGACCCAATAAATGAGGGGCTAATTTTATCGAAGTATAAATCGCTGTTGGTCCATCAGCTCCACCTATAATACCCAAAGCAGAAGCCTCTTTCAAACTAAATCCCATCATTACAGCAAAAAACAAAACACTGAATATCCCTATTTGGGCGGAAGCCCCAAAAAAGGCCAAACGCAAATTCTTCAATAATGGACCGAAATCTGTCATCGCACCCACTCCCATAAAAATCAGTGGTGGCAGTAATCCAGTCTTTATTAAAGCATAATAAAGCATATTCATGATGCCAAACTCTTTTGCAATACTCACCAAAGACAATTTCTCAATCCCCAATTCTGCGGTCGATTGTATAACCGCCATGTTGCCACCTGGGAAATTCGCCAATAATACACCGAAACCGATAGGAACCAATAATAATGGCTCAAATCGTTTAAAAATCCCAAGGTATAAAAGAACTGCACCCAACAATAACATCAAAATTGTCAGTGGTTCAGCGATTATATCGCTTATAGCAGTCATTTCATATAAGGATTGAAAGACTTCCATTATTCTACTATTATAATTACATCATCATCTTCGATCTCCTGCCCATGTTGAGCAACAACTTGGCTTACTTTTCCTGCCTTGTCACTTTTTACTGCATTAACAACCTTCATTGCTTCTATATATCCTATGGTTTGACCTACAGATATAACATCACCAACTTTTATCGATTTTTCTCCAGCATCTCTTGTGGCAAAAAACTTTCCTTCTAGTGGAGCTAGAATTTTCTCGCTATTCGAAGATGGACTAGGAGGGACAATGTTATCAAGTGCATTGTGTTTTATAGAATCTTGTGCTGCGGGTGCAACTTCTTCACCATATGAAACAGATACATTATATGCAGTACCATCAACGTGCACAGTCATATTTGACGGTCTAGAAGTATTCGATGGAGCATGAACATGTGGAATAACTTGAGCTGCCTCTGCAGCTGGCTTTTTACTTTCCAGCAACTTTAAAAACTTTTCCTTAGCTACTCCAGATTTATAATCTTCGTATTGGCTTGGATGCATTGCATATTCCAGTAATTCTTCTTCATCCTCACCTGTATCCCAGCCTTTGTCTTTCATTTTTTGACGATATTCTTCCAGTTGATCTGGATATAAATCTTGCGGATTCCCAGTATAGAATTCTCTATTCTGATCCTTAGCCATTTCTTTAATTTTATCGCTCAATTCTCCAGGTAAACTGCCCGACTTACCTAAAATCATACCCCACGTATTTTCATCGATCATTGACCAGCGATCTTTCCCTTTTATTTGTTGGATGGCATTAAATAAGGAGACATTTTTCACATATTGACTAAAAGGTGTAACTAAAGGTGGATATCCTAATTGTGGCCAAGCATGCTCGACTTCCTTGAATAGTTTGATTAGTAAATCATCCTGAGAAATATCGCTTTTCCCATTCTTTTTACGCCACTTATTTACACCTGCTAAATTATTTTCTAAGTCTGCCATTAAACTACCCATCATCCCTCCAGGAAGCCCTGGTGCAATGAGCAAAGAATTCATTTTTCTATTCAATGGATTAATGAAATAACCCAAAAAATCGTCCATAAACTCTTGACTGAGTTTTCGAACTTCCATATAGGCATCCATATTGATGTCTGGTACTGAAAATCCAGCATCAACTAACATCGCATGTATTGTCAATAGATCCGCATGACCGGTTCCCCAACTTAAAGGTTCCATGCCCACATCAATAATGTCAGCGCCATTTCTAGCAGCTTCTAAAGAGGAAGTCACTGAAAATCCAGGCGTACTATGGCCATGATATTGAATGAGAATGTCAGGGTGATTTTTTCTTATTCCAGCAACAATTTTACCGATCGTTACTGGCCTTCCTATTCCCGCCATATCTTTAATACAGATTTCTTCAGCTCCCAATGCAACATACTTACTAGCTAAATCGATATAATATTCTGCAGTATGAACTGGTGAAAAAGTAATAGACAAGGCACCTTGAGCAATCATTCCTCCTTCTTTCGCATAGGCAAAAGACAATTCAAGATTTTGAGGATTATTCAAGCCATCAAATGATCTTGCAATGTCAGTCCCTTGTTTCTTTTTGACTTTAAACATTAATTTCCGAACGTCCTTAGGAACAGGACTCATTCTTATTCCATTTAACCCACGCTCAAGCATTTGTGTTTGAATACCAGCTTTATTAAATGGATTGGTCCATTCTCTAACCGATTTGTTAGGGTTTTCACCAAACAATAAATTTACTTGTTCGAAGCCTCCTCCGTTGGTTTCCACTCTACTAAAGCAACCCATGTCTACTATCGGTTGACCTACCTTATTTAGCTGATCCACTCGAGGAACATATTTTCCCGCTGATTGCCACATATCTCTATAAACCAAACAAAGTTTTATTTCTTTTCTTCTCATATTTTTTCAATCTTGATGTCTGTAGCTTTACCATCAGTCAATTCATGAACAACACTGCTGATTACAACTTTATGAGCTGTTGGTATTAAGGAAGACGTTTCTTTTTCTTGGGGTTTAACCCCAAAGTTGACCAAACGAATTAATGCATTTCCACTTAAAATGATTATTGATAAGATGGCAAACACCGTCAGCATTCCCACTATCATTAGTATTAAAGTATCGGATAAAGTATCGGTCATTCTTTTTCAAAATTAGGTCGGCGAATATAACCAAAGATTTATAAAATCGTCAGTATTCGATATTAAATTTTATTTTATTAAATATTTTCAATTTTTTATTTTATAATCCTTCTTTTTGCAGTTGGATTAGTAAGTTGTCTTTAAAAGAAAAAATACTTCAAATAAAATAAAGCCGTGCTCATTAACTGTTTGAACAATCCGTATTGTCGTTTTTGAGGGAAGCCTTGGACCGAAAAAAACGAAAAGCCTGAAACACATATAAACGAAAATACCAAGAACAAGTAAAACTATAGGGTGAGTTTTAATGGGCACTAGA